>CAKVLT010000023.1 GCA_934757945.1 uncultured Bulleidia sp.
GATATGGCATTATGTCTATTCCTACATTACTAAGCTTTAAAGGTGGTAAACAAGTTGGAAGTGGCGTAGGTTTCATACCAAAGGAATCTGTACAGGAAATCGTTAATAAAGCAAAGTAAGGCTTTGAACCGGTTCTGAAAAGACCCGGTTTTTTTATGTTAAAAGTTTAGAAATTGTAAACAGAAAGTATTGCATTACTGAGTGAATTCTGTATAATCATTGTTGTTTCATAAAAAGAGATTTATTGTTTAACAGTACTAAACAGGCAAAGAGGTGATGTTGTGATTGATATTGGCGACAGGATTAAAAAATTACGTATAAAAAATGAACTGACATTACAGGAACTTGCCAGCAGGACAGAGCTCACAAAAGGGTTTTTATCACAGCTGGAAAGAAATCTGACCTCACCATCTTTGCAGACATTAGAAGATATATGCGAAGCACTTGGGACTGATCTTTCTCATTTTTTTAAAGAAGATGCAGAAGAGAAGATTGTATTTACTCCTGAAGATGCATTTATAGATGAACAGGAGGGCAGAACAATCCACTGGATTGTTCCCAATGCGCAGAAAAATGATATGGAGCCAATTCTTCTTGAACTGGAGCCACATCAGAAATCCATGGTTCTTGATCCGCATGATGGGCAGGAAATGGGGTACATTCTAAGTGGAAGAGTGGTTCTGGTAAAAGACTCAACACCTAAGGGTATCGTTTTGCATAAAGGGGATACTTTTTATTTGAAGGGTGATGAGACACATTTTATTGAGAATCGTTCCAATACTAAGGCAGTGGTGCTGTGGATAAGTACACCACCTATTTTTTGAGTATTACATAAAGGGGATAGCAAATGAAAAAGCTGATTGAAATCAAAAATGTTGTAAAAGCATTTGGCAACCAGGTTGTTCTGAAGGGTATTACTTTGGACATCTATGAAAATGAATTTGTGACTTTACTTGGTCCTTCCGGTTGTGGAAAGACGACGTTGTTGCGTATGCTGGCAGGGTTTATTGAACCAAGCCAGGGACAGATTATCATTGACGGACAGGATCAGTCCAATGTACCTGCATACAAGAGAGATGTTAATACTGTTTTCCAGCATTATGCATTATTTCCGCATCTGGATGTCTATCAGAATATCGCATTTGGTTTAAACATCAAGAAGATGCCTAAGGATATCATTGATCAGAAAGTATCTCGTATGATTTCTCTTGTCGGACTTGAAGGGTTTGAGCATAGAGATGTTACATTGATGTCCGGTGGTCAGCAACAGCGTGTTGCTATTGCAAGAGCACTGGTCAATGAACCTAAACTATTATTGCTGGATGAGTCATTATCTGCGCTGGATAAAAATCTGCGTAAGGAAATGCAGCTGGAATTAAAAGAAATTCAAAGAGAAGTAGGTATCACTTTCGTGTTTGTTACACATGATCAGGAAGAAGCTCTGACCATGTCTGATAAGATTGTCATCATGAAAGATGGTGAAATAGAACAGGTTGGTACACCTACACAGGTATACAACGAACCAATCAATCAGTACTGTGCTAAATTCATCGGGGACTCCAATATTATTGATGGCATAATGAAGAAAGATAATCTTGTCTCTTTTGATGATGCAGATTATACATGTGTTGACTATGGTTTTGCGGAAAATGAACAGGTAGATATTATGATTCGTCCTGAAGATATTGATATTGTAGGACGTAACAGAGGTTTGCTGAACGGTGAAGTGAAATCTGTGTTATTTAAAGGCGTACATTATGAAATTATGGCCGAGACAAGTTCTGGTACTTCCAAAACTGTTATGATGCATGTGACTAAGGCACAGGATATTACCAATGCTGATGCACATGAAAAGATCAGTGCTTCTTCTTTCTACATGGATATGGAAGACGTTGAAAATCTGACGGACAGAGAGGTTGTTGCACGTGCCAATGCACAGGCATGGAATGATGACAATGAAGATGTTTCTTTGACAAAAGTAGAATATGAAGTCAAGCCTGAAGAAGGCATCTATCCTTGTACATTTGCTACAGATGCCGGCACAACTATCACTATTAATATTAACGTGGTAAAACCTCGTGTTGTTGAAGATGCTGAAAATGAAGAAATGATTCAGGCGTTTGATTTCTATCGTTCTGCAGATGAAATTAAAGAGTCTGTTGCATTGGATACAGATCTGATTCGCTGGGCAGATGCTTATGCATGGGATACAGAAGACAACAGCCGTGTAGAAATCTGGGATGTAAAATATGATTTTGACGATCAGAATATTACAGAAGGCGATTATCCGATTACATTCTCTACAAAGGGAAGAGAATTAAAGATTGAAACAACAGACAGCCATGAAGTCGGTGAACGTATTGGCCTGAAGTGGCATCCTGAAGATATTCATGTCATGAGAAAGATGAGCTGAGAAAAATGAAGAAGTTTTCTAAGTTAGTGTATCCATATCTTGTATGGATGACGGTCATGATAGTTTTTCCGATGCTCATGATTGTGTTGTATGCTTTTACTGTAAAAGGGAACAACGTACTGACCTTACAGTTTACTCTGGACAATTTTGCAAGATTCTTTTCAGATGCCGTTTTCCCGAGCGTTTTATGGAGATCTTTGAAGATGGCGTTTGTCACAACAGTTATCTGTATTCTTGTAGGGTATCCTGCAGCGTATATCATGGCAAGAATGAAGCCTAATTCTCAGGCTTTGACTATTCTTCTGATTACAGCACCTACATGGATTAATATGCTTGTTCGTACCTATGCCTGGAAGGGGATTCTGGAACGTTTTGGATTGCCTGTGGAAATGAATGTTTATGTTGGTATGGTATATAACTTTGTGCCATTTATGATCTTACAGATCTACAATGCGATTAATAAAATCGATCCGGCTTTATTTGTTGCAAGCAGCGACCTGGGAGCGAATGAAAGACAGACATTTTTACGCGTGACACTTCCACTGTCTTTAAGTGGTGTGGTCAGTGGAATTACACTGGTATTTCTGCCTGCGGTATCTTCTTTCTTCATTCCAAAACTACTTGGTGGAGGAAAATACGTACTGATTGGTAACCTGATTGAAGATTGCTTTGTATCCACGGGTAACTGGAACTTTGGTGCTGCTATCAGTATGATCATGGCAATCATTATTCTGATTTCCATGTATATTACAAAGAAACTGGATAAACAGACAGAGGAGGTACAGGATTAATGAAAAAGTGGTTATCAAAAGCCTATATTGTGCTTATCATGCTTTTCTTCTATCTGCCTATTGCCTATGTAGTGTTCTTCAGTTTTAACAGTTCCAAATCATTATCTAAATTCACGGGATTTTCTTTAAGATGGTATGAAAGCATGATGTCTAACAGATCCATTCTGGAAGCTATCATGTATACCGTAATATGTGCTACCCTGGCAACGCTAATTTCAACGCTTGTCGGAACTGTTACAGCTATTGGTCTTTCCAAAAATAAAAAGGTTGTAAGAGAACTGGTAAATCAGGTGAATAACCTTCCTATGCTGAATCCTGAAATTGTTACAGCTATCGGATTTATGCTGTTCTTTACTTCCTTAAGAATTAAGACAGGATTTTTCACCATGTTACTGGCACATATTGCATTCTGTATTCCGTATGTGATTCTGACAATTATGCCAAGGCTCAGAAGACTGGATCCGAATATTGCCGAAGCGGCTCTGGATCTTGGCTGTACACCATGGACTGCCATGTGGAAAGTCATCATTCCGCAGATTAAATCAGGTATTGTTGCGGCTGCTCTTGTGGCTTTCTCCATGTCCTTCGATGACTTTGTTATTTCCCTGTTTACGACAGGACCTGGTGTATCCAATATTTCCATATACGTGTATTCCAATGTGAAACGTGTAAATCCAACAATTAATGCACTGAGTGCAGTGATAGTATATGTTGTCACAATTGTATTGATTATTGCAAATGTAATACCGATTATCAAAGAAAGAAGGAGAAAGAAGAATGAAAAAAGTTTTGAAAACAGTATTGGTTAGTGGTATGGCATTGTCTCTTGTTGCATGTTCCGGGGGTGGATCTGCAACAGTAGAGCAGGTAGAAGATGCCAAAGAAGTGTATGGCTGCGATGTATTGAATGTGTTCAATGCCGGAGAATACATTGGTGAAAATGTATTATCCAACTTTGAAACTATGTACAACGCCAAAGTGAATTATGATACATTTGAATCTAATGAAATGATGTACACAAAATTACTTGGCGGAAGCAGTTATGACGTGCTTGTACCTAGTGATTACATGATTGAACAGTTGCTGCAGGAAAATCTGCTTCAAAAGATTGACAGTTCCAAACTTACAAATGCTGATTTGTTAAATCCTTCCGTAGTGGAAACTCAGAAGTCTTTTGATCCTACTCTGGAATATTCTGTTCCTTATTTCTGGGGTTCTGTAGGTCTTGTATATAACAAAACTGCTGTAGATGAAAAGGACATCGAAGAAAAAGGCTGGGATATTTTGAAGGATACAAAATATAAAGGCCGTATCTATTTCTATGATTCTCAAAGAGATGCGTTCATGATTGCTTTTAAATCTCTGGGCTATTCCATGAATACAACTGATGAAAAAGAAATTCAGGATGCCTATCAGTGGCTGAAAGAAATGAATGACACTATGGATCCTGCGTATGTTACAGATGAAGTTATTGACGGTATGGCTAATTCTAAGATGGATATTGCTGTTATGTATTCTGGTGATGCTGCATATGTATTATCTGAAAATGAAGATATGGGCTGGGTAGAGCCAAAACAGGGTACTAACGTATGGCTTGATGCTATGGTTATTCCTGCTAACAGTTCCTGTCCAGGTCTTGCCAATGCATTTATGAATTACATTATTTCTACTGATGTTCAGAAAGAAAATTCCTCTTATGTAGGATATACTTCTGTAGATAAAGAAGTGGAAGAGTATATGGCCAGTGAAGAAGGCGACTATTATGAAAATGCCGCATATACTCCAAGAACAGGATATGCAAAGGATGAAACTTTCCATTACAATCCGTTCTTAAAACAGAAATTGTCTGACCTCTGGAACAAATTAAAAGTAGGTTGATAAGTTAAGTCATGAGTGCTAGTCTCTCATGGCTTTTTTTATATCCGCATCATAGAAAGAATAATAGGATTTGTGGTGGAGTAGGTAGATTGTACATTGACCCAAATGATCAATTCTATTTGTTTTCTAAGGATACAAATGCTGTTATCAAGCTGATACATAAAAGAATCTTTACTATAGAAGTGGTATTGCATCTGAAAGAAATTACTTCTTAAAATACTTGAGACGAAGTAAAAGATCTTATGATAGAGGATGCATTCATTATTCGATATAGAAGGTATCTTTGTTTTAGGGTACTGGTTCATTCGTTCTTAACTTACGGTAAGTGACAGTAAGTGACATTTTTTGTAAAAAAATAAAATAGGTCTTGCAATTTAAACTAACTCTTGGTATCATAATCAAGCACAAATCAATATGGTTCCTTAGCCAAGTGGTAAGGCAGCAGACTGCAACTCTGCGAGCGCCGGTTCGACCCCGGCAGGAACCTCCATGTTATATACATGGGGCCATGGCGGAATAGGCAGACGCATCGGACTTAAAATCCGGTGGTGGCAACACCGTGTGGGTTCAAGTCCCACTGGCCCCACCATAGAAAAGAAGCTCAGGCTTCTTTTTTTTGTTTTTAAGAGTCTAAGTAAAAAAAGTGATTCTCTGCTCACTAATACAGAGCAGAAAATCACTGGTTATGCATTGCAAGTATTTCTCTCAGAGTTGCTGTATCATACATCAGATGCTTGAGCTCTTCTACGGTTTTTACTGTAATATCCTTATGCGTATAGTAAGCACGTATTTTCTGCATGTATGGTAAGTATTGATAGGAAACCGGCTGTTTTTTACCTTTAGTGATTTCGATAAAATGCAAAAGAGATAATGTCCAAAGAATTTCCATACAGGAATCTTCAATCCAGAAATGAGTGGATGGAAATGGCGGCACATACAATTCCAAAAGCCTGGTCATACATTGAAGGCCATCCTGGTTGGACTGCCAGATATCTGCGTAGACAGTATCAAAAGAATCTAAAAATTCTTTATTCCATCTGTTGTAGGCATCATCACATATAAAGTGTATTGGCTTGACTGCAGGAAACTGAGGAAGTATATACTTTTGAAACATCTCTATAACTTCTCTGGATCTTTCAACGACTGTAATGGAAGCAACTTTCGGGTTCCGACATGCCATAAACAGATAATAGCCGATGCCAAGTCCGAAAGTGACCACATTGCCACTGGATTTTTCGGCAATTGGATCGTTGGTAAATGATTCACTTGGAGCATCCATCATCCAGTCGTTTCCATCCTGTAACAGAAATACACAGAGGAAATCTTTATCCATGGCTTTAAGTACCATATAATCATTTAATTCTCTATCAGGGTCTTTCTGAATACAGTCACAGTTAAATAATTGATTTCCTGCCATCCATTCTGTTTCATAAGTGAAATGTTCATCATTGACATGATCTAACTGAATAGCACGATGGTAGGGGGTAGAAAGCCATTCATCTACATTTAAAAACAGAGAGTCTGTTTGAGGGGGATATCCTGCTTTTTCCATTTCCTTCTTGATGTATTTCTCGTTTTTGTTTGTAACAAATACATCTAAAAAGGTGTTTTTTGTATCGTTGTTTATGTTGTGGAGACATCTTTTGAAAAAGTCATCTATTTGCTTTGAACTGATAATTTTCATACATAGATTTTACCATTGCCATGCTATAATCGCACTATGAGGTAAAAAGAAAATGCGTATTTTAGTTTCAAATGATGATGGAATTCACTCCAGGGGTTTACGAGATCTTGTAAAAGCATTAAGTGCACATCATGAAGTGTATGTATGTGCGCCTATGAGCGAAAAATCTTCGTATTCTCATTCCGTAACGTATTGGAGAGTGGTGAATAAAGCAAAAGAAGAAGTTGTGGAAGGTGCAAAATGCGCTTGGAGTGTAGAGGCTACACCTGCTGACTGTGTGTATTATGGATTGAACTATTTTGTGAAAGATGGTGTGGATCTGGTTATTTCCGGCATTAACAAGGGTGAAAATGTGTCCAGTGATGTGATTTATTCCGGCACTGTAGGTGCTGCTCAGGAAGGTTTGTTGATGCAGGTTCCTGCCATGGCACTTTCCTTGTGTTCCTATACAAGTCAGGATTACTCTCCTGTTACAACGTATATAGATGCACTGATAGATATGTATATGCGTGATTCTGATAAACTGCGATATGTGTGCAATGTGAATGTACCAAGTATTGCTCCCTCTGAAGTAAAAGGTATCCAGGTGACAACACTGGATGGATGGAAAGACTATACAAAAGAAGTGACAGGTAAAAAAGAAGAGGATGGAACTATCTGGCTGTCATGTCAGAACAGTTTTGCGTGTATTCAGGACAGTACACATACACTGGATAAAGACTATGAGGCGGTGAAACAAGGGTATATTTCAGTCACACCGATAGGTGTGGATCTTGTAGAAAGTACTTTATTAGACAGGATGAAGCTTTTGTTTAAGCAAGATTAAGGAAGTATTGCTATAATACTTCTGTTTTTATGAAGAAGGGGTTTGAAAAAAATGATACTTGCATTAATTTTATTTATTATTATGTATGTATTTTTACTGGCTAAACCGGATTATAGGTGGATTACTGCGCTTGTGACAGCAGGTGTGTTTGTTATTCTTGGAATCCTTCCGATTTCCGAAGTAATTCCTGCAGTAAACTGGAATATCCTGTTAATGCTGAGTGGTACGATGCTTGCGGTAGAATTATTTATTCAGAGCCATATGCCTATGAGACTGGCGGAATTACTTTTGAAAGTGTCTCCGAATGTGTGCTGGGCAGTCATTGGCCTGTCTTTGTTTTCAGGATTTATTTCTGCCTTTGTGGATAATGTGGCAACGGTGCTGATGCTTGCTCCTATCGGACTTGCGGTCAGTAAGAAGCTGGGGTGTAATCCTGTTCCTATTATTATCAGTATTTCTGTGTCCAGTAATCTTCAGGGTGCAGCAACACTTGTGGGTGATACTACATCTATTCTGTTAGGGGAATATGCAGGAATGTCCTTTAATGATTTCTTCTGGTTCCTTGGAAGACCAGGTATTTTCTTTGCTGTGGAACTTGGTGCTTTAATGACAGTGCCGGTATTACGTTTTATTTTCAGAAAAGAAAAAGGAAAGGTAGATCAGAAGGTTGAAACTGTGGTCACAGATTATGTGCCTAGCTTTTTACTGATTGGCATAGTAGGGGGGCTGATTTTTGCATCTCAGTTTGAAAATAAGCCTGAACTAACCAATGGATTTATATGTATGGGTATTGCGCTGATTGGTGTGATTTATGAAAGATTTGTACATCCTGCTACTTTTGATAAACAGGCAGTAGTAAGTTCTATTGATTATCAGACATTGTTATTACTTGCAGGATTATTTATTGTTATTCAGGGGATTACGGAAGCTGGAGTGATTGCGGCTATTGCAGATGTATTTGTAAGGATTGGCGGTCAGTCTGAATTTGTGATGTATACACTGATTACGGTTGCTTCAGTTATTATCTCTGCTTTTGTAGACAATATCCCTTATGTTGCAACTATGTTGCCGGTTGTACAGGGGGTTGCAATGACTATGGGGATAGAACCATATGTGTTATATTTTGGCTTACTGATTGGTGCTACTTTGGGTGGTAATCTGACTCCTGTTGGTGCCAGTGCCAATATTGCTGCAACAGGCATCTTAAATAAAAACGGTTATGAAGTGAAGAATTCTGATTTCTTTAAGATTGGTATTCCGTTTACTTTGGTAGCTGTATTATCCGGATATGCTTTTATCTGGCTGTTCTGGGGATAATGAGCAGGCTGGTTTTCCAGCTTGTTTTTTTTATCTTTTTTAAACATCTTTATACTTTCTTAATACGAATACGCATACCCTTATACCTTCTTTGTTGAACAGTGATTACAATACTAGACGAAAAGAGGGAAAAGAAATCTATGATAGATACATTTCAAATCAGAAAACACTTATCTTCCTTTCAGATTATTATTATAGGATTTGCCGCCGTCATTGTGTTTGGAGCTTTACTGCTCATGTTGCCGATTTCAAGTAAAGAAAGAGTGGTGACATCTTTCCATGATGCTTTATTTACGGCTACTTCTGCTGTGTGTGTTACAGGTCTTGTAGTCAAGGATACAGGCAGTTACTGGTCTTTATTTGGACAGTGTATTATTTTGCTGCTGATTCAGATTGGAGGCCTCGGAGTGGTTACCATAGCAGCGGTATTTGCTATTTTATCCGGCAAGAAAATCTCTTTGATGCAAAGGAGTGTCATGCAGGAAGCTATTTCTGCTCCTCGAGTTGGTGGGATAGTGCGACTGACAAGATTTGTTGTAAGAGGTACTTTATGCATTGAAGCCATTGGGGCGGTGTGCTTGTCTACAGTATTCTGCAGACAATATGGAATAAAAGGAATCTGGTATGGAATCTTTCATTCTATTTCAGCTTTCTGCAATGCGGGATTTGATATTTTAGGTACGAAAACACAGATGTTTCACTCGTTGTGTGATTATGTGTCTTCTCCCATGGTGAATATTGTCGTTATGCTATTGATTGTCATTGGAGGTATTGGCTTTTTTACTTGGGAGGATATTGTGGTAAACAAATGGCATGTGCATAAATATCACATGCAAAGCAAGGTGATTCTTGTGACAACAGCTTTCCTGATTTTTGTACCTGCGTTATTCTTCTTTGTGTATGAATATACAGATCTTCCAATAAATGCAAGAGTTCTTGGAGCTTTATTTCAATCCGTTACATTAAGAACTGCAGGATTCAATACACTGGATCTGACTAAATACAGAGGGGTATCGACGGGTTTGATGATCTTTCTGATGCTGATTGGTGGTTCTCCTGGATCTACAGCAGGCGGTATGAAAACAACAACGTTTGCAGTACTTGTGTCTAATATGAAATCTACATTTTCCAGAAAAAGTGATGCAGGGTTCTTTGGAAGAAGAATTACCAGTGAAGTGATAAGACAGGCGGAAACAATAGCTATGATGTATTTCATGCTGTTCTTCTTTGGAGCTATGGCAATCAGTGTGAAAGAGGGGCTTCCTTTTTCTGAATGTTTGTTTGAAACAGCTTCGGCAATGGGGACTGTGGGTCTTACATTAGGTATTACACCATATGTCAGTGTTTTTTCACAGATGATTTTAATTATGCTGATGTTCATGGGGCGTGTAGGTGCATTGACATTGATCTATGCGACAGTAAAACAATCTCACGGAATGATTGGTAAACTGCCTCAGGAAAATATAACAGTAGGATAAGGAGTGAATGGGTATGAAGAATATTTTATTGATAGGACTTGGAAGATTTGGAAAACATACAGCTATGGAACTGAACAGACTTGGACATCAGGTGATGGCTGTAGATACAGATGAATCAAGAATTGAAGAAGTATTGCCTTATGTGACAAATGCACAGATTGGTGATTCTACCAATGTGGAATTTCTGAAATCTCTAGGTATTGGAAATTATGATGTGTGTATTGTGACAATTTCGGGCAATTTTCAGAATTCTCTGGAAACAACTTCTCTTTTAAAAGAGCTTGGGGCCAAAATGGTAGTTTCAAGAGCTGAAAGAGATGTGCAGGAGAAATTCCTTTTGAGAAATGGTGCTGATGAAGTTGTGTATCTTGAAAAACAGGCAGCCAGATGGACGGCTATTCGCTATACAGCAGAACATATACTGGATTACATTAAAGTGGATGATAAATATGCTATCTTTGAAGTACAGGTACCTAATGAGTGGATTGGTAAAACTATTGGTGATATCAATGTCAGAAAGAAATATGGTGTAAATATCATGGCAGTCAAAAAAGGAAAAGATCTGAATGTGTCTGTTTCTTCTGATACATTGCTTGCTTCTGATGTGACCTTATTGGTTATTGGTGAATATAACGCATTACAAAAGTGTTTCCGTATCTGAAAACCAGGGAGGGCGCATTATGAAAACATGTATATTGGTTTTGCTGACAGTGGCTTTATTTGGGTTTTGTGGTTTTGTGGTCTGGAAAATTAATGATTTTATTTATGATCATCGTGATGTGACGGACACAAATGATATTATGGAACCGGAAGAAATAGTGCTTAATGAAAATGTCTCTGAAGAAGAAATGATTGCTGAAATCAAACATTTCAGAAGTACTCATGCCATGACAAAAGTAATTGTATATGATGCCTGCAAGGTGAAATATCCTCTTGTTCATACGGTACATCAAAATGGTAATGTATAGTTTTGTGTGCTATAACAGTTTTGTCGGAGGTAAAACAGATGCAGGTGGAAGTATACGATACAAATAAAATGCATGAACATATTCTGGTATGTCTTTCCTCTTCACCTTCTAATGAAAAACTGATTCACACAGCAAAACGGGTGGCGAAGTCCGTTCATGGCAGATTTACTGCTTTGTATGTGCAGACCCCTGATTCAAAGATGCTGGGTAAAGAGGACAGACAGAGACTGGATGCGCATATTTCTCTTGCTGAACAACTTGGCGCGGAGATTGTAACTACTCATGGGGATGATGTAGCATTGCAGATCAGTGAATATGCTCGTTTATCCGGTGTGACAAAAATACTTATAGGAAGAGCAAATGCAGATAACAGGCGTTTGCTTTTTAAGCGTACACTGACGGAAAGACTGATTGAACTTTCACCAAATGTGGAAATTCAGGTCAGCCCTGACAGTATGCGTGTTGCCGGATATAAAAAAAGACGTGAGTTATCTTTATCTCCTGCTTTACCATCTTTAAAAGATGCAGGACTGACTTTTGCAATCTTAGCGGTTTGTACATGTATCGGTATTCTTTTCCAGAAAGTACATATGCTGAATACAAATACAGTCATGGTGTATATTCTTGGGGTACTTCTTACTTCGGTGTTAACAAAAGGGTATTTTTGCGGTGTTTCTGCTTCTATTGCAAGTATGGTGTTATTTGGTTTCTTTTTTACCGAACCAAGACTGTCTTTTAAAACATATGCTGCAGGATATCCTGTAACATTTATTATCATGCTCATTGCAGCAATTTTAACAGCAGCACTTGCGTCAAGATTGAAAGGGCATGCCAAACTTTCTGCGCAATCTGCATTTAGGACACAGATTCTTTTTGACACTGACAGACTTTTGCAAAATGCCAAGGAAGATGAAGATATACTGCATACGACATGTTCTCAGCTGAGTAAATTATTTGAAAGAAACATTGTAGCCTATGCTTTGCAAGAAGATACTATTGCCAAAGGGTACTTATATACACATAATCAGAAACTGGATACCACTTTGCTGGAAGATGATGAAAAAGAAGTTGCTGAATGGGTTCTGGAACATAAGCAGCATGCAGGTAAAACAACTACAAGATTTCCTGATGCTAAATGTCTGTATCTTGCGATAAGAATAGATGGAAAAGCATATGGAGTTGTGGGTATTCCTATGGGAAAGAATGAAACTCTGGATTCCTTTGAATACAGCATTTTATTGTCTATTTTAAATGAATGTGCTCTTGCTTTGGATAATAATCAGATATTACGTGAAAAGGAGCAGGAAGCTCTTCGTGCAAATAATGAACAGCTTCGTGCAAATCTATTAAGATCTATATCGCATGATCTGCGTACTCCTCTGACATCTATTTCCGGCAACGCTGATACACTTTTATATCATGATGATTGTCTGGATGAGGAAATGAGAAAACAAATTTATACAGATATTTATGATGATTCAGAATGGTTAAACAGCGTAGTGGAGAATCTCTTGTCTGTGACAAGGTTTAAGGATAACAAGGTAAATCTGAATCTTACGGACCAGGTTGTGGATGAAGTGATATATGAAGTGTTGAAACATGTCAGCAGAAAAGGGAAGGAACATCATATATCCATGGCTCCAAATAACGATATTCTGTTGGTAAGAATGGATACCAGATTAATCATGCAGGTGATATTAAATCTGGTGGAAAATGCAGTGAAATATACACCAAAGGGTTCGAATATCCTTATTGAGGCAACAAAGCAGGATAAATATGCACTGATACATGTAAAGGATGATGGCCCTGGTGTAAAAGAAGAAATGAAACCACATCTGTTTGAAATGTTTTATACTGGTGAAAAGAAAGTGGCAGACAGCAGAAGAAGTCTGGGGCTGGGATTATCTTTGTGTAAATCCATTGTGGAAGCACATGGTGGAGTTTTATATTATGAAGATAATGATCCTCATGGTGCAATCTTCAGCTTTACACTTCCTTTGAGTGAGGTGACAATCAATGAATAAAATAACAATTCTTGTAGTGGAAGATGACAGACCAGTAAGAAATCTGATTGTGACTACTTTACGTACACATGATTATAAATATATAGCTGCTGAAAATGGTCATGATGCCATCATGGAAGCTTCTTCACATAATCCGGATATCATTTTACTGGACCTTGGACTTCCGGATATGGATGGTATTGAAGTGATTAAAAATGTAAGAAGCTGGTCAAATACACCTATTATTGTAATCAGTGCAAGGAGTGAAGATGAAGATAAGATTCAGGCTCTGGATGAGGGTGCAGATGATTATCTTACCAAGCCTTTTTCAGTAGAAGAGCTTCTTGCAAGAATAAGAGTGACACAGAGAAGATTAGTGTTATTGGAAAATAAAGAAGAAAGTTCAGTTTTTGAAAACGGAAAATTGAAAATAGATTATGCGGCAGGTTGTGCGTATCTGGGGGGAGAAGAATTACATTTAACACCTATTGAATATAAATTGTTATGTCTTCTTTCTCATAATGTCGGGAAGGTTCTTACACATACGTATATTACACAGAAAGTATGGGGGAGTAACTGGGAAAGTGATATAGCTTCCTTAAGAGTATTTATGGCAACATTGCGCAAAAAACTGGAAAAGGGTGATCCTTCGGTGTCATATATTCAAACACATGTGGGAATAGGATATCGAATGTTAAAGGTGGATAACGAAGATTCAAAATAGAAGGTATGTTCACAGAAGCGAAAAGTTAAAATTCTTCTTTTGAATTTTGAAAGTAGAATTTAACTTTTCACTTTTTACAAACTTTTTTTAAAAAGTACTTGCAATCAACTAGGGGGTTTGTTATTATATTCAAGCACCGAATGGTGTTAAGAAATGCGCCGATAGCTCAACTGGATAGAGCATTTGACTACGAATCAAAAGGTTGCGGATTCGACTTCTGCTCGGCGCACCATTTATATAACGGGATGTAGCACAGCTTGGTAGTGCACTTGATTTGGGATCAAGGGGTCACAGGTTCGAATCCTGCCATCCCGACCATTATGGCGAGATAGCTCAGTTGGCTAGAGCCGTCGGTTCATACCCGGAAGATCGTGAGTTCGAGTCTCACTCTCGCTACCATTTACCAAGTTTGACTTGGATTGCTGGACCCTTAGCTCAGTTGGTTAGAGCTGTCGGCTCATAACCGACTGGTCGAAGGTTCGAGTCCTTCAGGGTCCATATTCTGGAGGAATACCCAAGCGGTTGAAGGGACCGGTCTTGAAAACCGGAAGGTCGTGCAAGCGGCGCCAGGGTTCGAATCCCTGTTCCTCCGCTTTAATCTAAAGTCAATCTATGGTATAGTTTAAAACATCGCGAGGTAGAGCAGCCTGGTAGCTCGTCGGGCCCATAACCCGGAGGTCGTTGGTTCAAATCCTTCCCTCGCAACCAATGGTTCTGTAGCTCAGTCGGTAGAGCAAAGGACTGAAAATCCTTGTGTCGGGGGTTCGATTCCCCCTGGAACCACCATAAAGAAACGGATAAACTCATACTTTGAGTTTATCCGTTTTTTTGCATTTTTGGCGAAATTTCGGAAAGGAAGGAAAGGAGCATTGAGTATGGAAGATGAAAAGTCTATTGGAAACATTTCTTTGGATTTTTTGAGGAGAAAATGGAGCGAAACAACGCCCAAGACCATCTTACAGAAAGACATTGCAAAACGATTAGGAAAGTCTGATACATATGTGTCTTTCATGGTGACTCCCGGAAGATATCCAATCAATCCCCGATTTGATGCGTATGCCGAGTTTCTCTTTCTCGTTGATCAGAAGAACTTTGTTAAGAATATGTCTGAATTAGCAGAGTTGATATCTGAGGAGTTAGAGAAACAAGAAGCATCCATTAAAGATGAATGATATAAACCAGCACAAAAAAAAGGTGTGTTCCAGCACACCAAATGTAATTAGTATTCAGGTTTAGTTAGAACTACTACTACTACTACTACTACCTACCTACCTACTTACTTACTTACTTACCTACCCATCCATATTTTATCAGATTTTATGGTTGGGTTCAAGAATCCAGAAAAGAGGAATAAATATGGAGAAAGAACGAAAAAATTATTTCATTAAGTTGCCGACTGACTTCTTTAAGGAAGATAAGATAGATTGGTTACTCTCTCAACCGGAAGGATGCGAGTATGTAATTATTTTCCAGATGTTGGTAACTGGGACTGCAAATAGTCATGGACTGTTAGCACAAAAAATTGGTGAAACAAAAATCATGCCATTTACAGCCGAAAAAATCAGGCGTGACACAGCCTACTTTAGCCTAGAAACGATTGAAAAAGCATTAGAACTTTATAGAGAGCTGGATTTGATTTCTATAAGAGAAGATGGAGCTATGGAACTTAATAACTATGATCGTTATGTTGGCGCTGTCAAAGTTAGTACTGATGATTATAGAAAGGCAAATGCGGAACGCCAGAAGAGATACAGAGAAAAGAAAAAAGCTGAGAAAAATATTGCCCTCAATAGTGGCGTAACGTTGCGGTGTAACGTTACGGATAACGTTACGGATAACATTACGGATAACGTCACGAATAACGTTACGGATAACGTTACGGATAACATTACGGGTAACGTTACTAATAACGTCACTGATAACGTTACTGATAACGTTACCGTAACGCATAGCGTAACGCCGGATGAAAGTCCCGAGAGCGAAACAAGCACTGAAAGTAAAGCGGATGAGATTATGCCTTTTGCTAAGGTTGATGCTTCAAATGAGGTAAAAAAGGTAAAAAAACCCGATTTTACCAGTAAAAACAGCGAAATTGCCAATGATAACGTTACTAATAACGTTACACGTAACGTCACTAGTAACGTTACAGTAACGCAAAAAAGTAACGTTACACATAACGTTACGGATAACGTTACTCGTAACGATAGATATAGATATAGAGATATAGATATAAATAAGATTGATGATGATAGAGTCGGGGAAATCCCGCCTAAGAAAGACAAATATAATTTAATCCCGAAAAAAGAAGAGGACTATCAAGCACTTGTAGATGAAATGCTTTCTGTTGATCCATTTCAACGACCTGATTTAAAAACATCCGTTGAGGAGGAGAAAGGCTTGATTGATGAAATGTTTAAATCTTTTGACGCACAGAAAGTCATCAGAGCTATGAAGAAGGGGAAAGATAATAGGGCAAAGTCCTTTACCTACGCAAGACAGATTTTGCAAAAACAGGGGGATGCTTCTAAAAAGCCAATAAAAGAAAGCAATGAAAAGCTGGTAATCCCGTGTACAACTTGGGACGAAATGCTAAGGTCAGTAAATTCAGATGCACGAAAAGATATCCTCGAAGAAACGCCAGAAGGATTTAGAAATCAAGTTTTGCTAAAAACAAGTTTCTACTCTTGTGTTGAGATAACAGATGCCTTGAGAATGGCAAGACTGGATCTTGAACAGAGCTTTGAGGGGAACGAGGATGAGAAAGTGTATGCATACTTTAGCTTTCTTCTCAGATATCAAGGTACTCTGAGCAAAGAAGCAATAGCAAATGACGTTGATCCGCAATCATATATCCTGAAAAAGTTTAGCTTGCTCTGGGAGAAGCAACAAGAATGATTGCTGATACAAACAGAGGTAGTTGAAATGAGACAGCCAAAGACAAAGCTCAGGAAATGTCCTATATGCAACGGTGAAGCTAGAGTTGACATAGCCTGGGACGAACCAAAGATCAATGGAAGATATGGTTATGTATGCAGTTGTGAAAGATGCGGATCACACACATATGCATACGAATCTATTGAGCTTGCAGGTGCAGCATGGAATACAGAACCAGTGTTGGAAAAAAATATTCACCAAATATCTATTTTTGAGATTTTCTGTTAGGAACGTACAGATTGAAAGAGGAATTGAGGAGAAAAAAACATATGAAAATAATTAGTATCATGAACATCAAAGGGGGTGTCGGGAAGACACTTACAGCCGTAACATTGGCAAGAGGATTTGCAATGAAGGGGTATAAAACGTTGCTTATAGACGCAGATGGACAGAGTAATGCATCCAGCTCTGTAATGCCTGAGGAAAGCTTCATCGAGAATCCTGAAAAGGTGAGCTTGGTTGACTTCTTTAGAAATTTCCACCCTGCTTCTTTTGAGGAGTGTATCTACAAAACTTCAATTGAAAATTTGTATTTGCTTCCGAGCAATTTGGAGTTATTCCTAGCTGCAATAGACATTCAACATCGAGTAGGCGGAGAAAAGATTCTGAGTAAAGCCTTGGCAAAAACAGACTTTGATTACGTGGTCATCGATAATAACCCATCTGTCACAAAGCTCACCGACAATGCGATTGCCGCTGCAAATTGTGTTATTTGTCCAGTTGCTATGCAAGAAGCTGCTATTCAGGGCATGGTCAATACTTACAAGCTGGTTAGCCAACACGTTGATGCATTGGATCTTTCACATCCGGTGGAATTTAGGGTGCTGGTAACTATGAAACCAAGGGGAGAAAAAGCTGAACAATTGATTAAGTTGATGAGATCTATTCCACAACTGGAAGGAAACTTCTTCAATACAGAAATCAGCTATCAGCGAGAACCGGCAGAGTGGTCAATCAGAGAAAATAAGTCTCTCCTTGAGACCTACAACAAAAAACGTGTCATTGCTGAGGAGTACCGTCAGTTGGTTGACGAAGTGATCGGAAAGGTAGGTGCTTAATCATGGGTGCATTGAGTAGTCTGAAGAGTTTGGCGAGCGAGGAATCCCTGAATGCAAACAATGCAATCAAAATCTACTTGATGGATCTTGAACAATTGAGACCATCTGATAACAACCCATACAGTGTTAAGCCCGAAGATGTTAATACACTTGCAGAGAATATTGGTGAATTTGGCCTATCAGAGCCACTTAAAGCATACCCGGCAAACGATGGAACATACATCATTATCAGTGGCCATACACGTTACCTGGCTCTAAAACAACTAACGGAGAGTGGCGGAAAATATACCTACAACGGCTACGACATTACCGGCAAAGTTCCAGTTGGGATTGAGAAGATCTCTCAGGAAGGTAACAAGAAACTGCTTCAATACGTTAGTGCTAATGTCCATCGTGACATGTCATCTGATGAAAAAGCGGTCATTCTGGATAAAGTTCTTCCGGCTTTGAAAGAAATGGAAAGTAAAGGACAGATTGGAAAGCTGGAAGGCAGATTAGCTCACTCATTGGCGGTACATACAGGTATCTCCGAGCATTTCTGTAAAGACTATCTGGCAAGAAAAAATAAAGCTCTTGCCATGGTAGAAGGCGGAATAGCTGAAAGCGAGGATGAAGCAATCTCCAAAATCAGACAATCAAAACAAGTGGATGAGGAAGAAAAACAATACAAGAAATTAGTCAAAGACATTGAAAAGCTGACAAAGACATTACATGGCTTTGATACATATATCTTTCAGACGCTGGATGATGATCAAAAGATGAACCTGAAAAAAGCTGTGATGGCTATGTACGGTGAGGTTGGAAAACTGGGGATGTAGTAAATGCGGGGCGGTACGCACCGGAAAGAAAATAATTCGTTGAAGAAAGGGGGTGTCAACATGGAGCAATACTTAACTTATCCAGAATTAGAGCTGAAGTTGCAGGCTGTGAGATCTGCAATCCGTGTTGACATTCCCAATCTTGAAAAAACAATAGACCAATTGAAATATGCTTCTGATCCTGGTGTTGTGTACGGTGTCTCTTCTCCACGAATCAAGAGTGAAGAGGAGGCAAAATACAATTCATCTCCTAACCCTTATGTGGTTGACAAAACACAGATGCTCATTGAACAGCGTGAGAACATCATTAGCGATCTATCCTTTTTTCAACAGATTCTTGACGAAAAGAAGAACTATGTTGCCTGGTGGAAGAATCAGATAGGAGTAGGACTTGATGAAAGAGAAGTGGAGATGATTTGGCAAAGGTACATTTACGAAACGCCACTTGAAAGTATAGCTTTTCAATTTGGCTACTCTGCTGCTGGATCAGCGAGAAGATCCATTGAAAGAATGCTGACTTCACGAGTGAAAGTGGAACGTATGGAAGTGTTGCGTTTGAAGTATTAGGTGATCCAATTGAAATTCCAGTGGGAGGAAACTGATATGGGTGTTAACAGAAAGAAGAATCTGAAGATGATAGTATTGGATGCTGCTATTGTATGCTGCCTTGCAGTTCTAGGAGTAACAGGCACATTTATTTACAGGCATTATCATCAGCTCAACGAAAGCAACGATAAGATCAGAGCTTTACAGAAATCTACAGATACACCCGATAATGCTGAAAACGATCAGTTCACACCCACAAAAGAATTTTATCAACAAATGAAAGAACGCTATCCAGATTACATTGGATGGCTTGTTTGGGATACAGAGATAGTCTCTGAACCAGTGGTTCATGGAAGATCCAACCAGGAGTATCTGAGGAGAGATATTGATGGTGAATATGACATATACGGAACGGTGTTTTTAGATGCACAAGATAAGCTCGATGATTCAAATCTTATGCTATATGGTCACTCTATTCCTGGTGATTATCACAGTGTTGTGAAGTTTAATCAGTTGCAAAATATGCTTTCAAAAGAGTTTGCGGAGCAGCATAAGTGCTTCAGATTTTACCTGGAAGATAGAGTAGATGTTTATGAGGTATTTTCTGCATTTCAGTATGGTGCAGATATATGTGATCCATATGACTATTCTCAAAACACTTTTGTGGATACAGATGCTTTTCAGGAGTGGATCAATCAATCTGTAAATCATTCATTGATTGGTTACAGAGATAGTGAAACAACGACAGTAGATGATCACTACATGACACTACAGACTTGTGCGGATGACTATGGCGGTGCGAAAGATATTGTTATTGCCATAAGAGTTGGATCAGAAGAATACTAGAAAGTTTTAATGAGGTGAATTTATGGATTGTTACTGGAAAGCAGCTATGAGAGTAAAAGAAGATGGAATTGAGTCCGTTGGAATTATTTCAAGGGAAGTCAAGGATGAAACTCTATTTTCAGCAATTCCACCTTCTACCATTGTACTTACAAAAAGTGATGTGGTGCTCATATGGACTGATCAGGAACGTGAACCATTTAACTACGACACTGCTCAGTTTTGCCAATTTGATTTTTATGATAAAGACGGAAATCTTACAGACACAAAGCTGTTATTAGATACGCTAGGTGCTTTTACACCAACTGTTGAATTTGGTGAAAGTGATGATGTGTTGAGTCATATCTATTACACAAAGATCAAGCATCCTAACTTTGCTAATACCCATACTGATTAGCAATAAGAAAGGGGAAGGGAAAATGAAATTCAAAACGATTATTCAGGCAGTGATTGTTGCACTGTTCTTGCCACTGTCAGTTAAGGCAGAAGATCTGAAACCAACAATCACTCAGGACACAGGAACAGTAACCATCAGATATTTTGATGATATTGATGAGACCATTCCTGTAACAGGAGCAAAATTTGAAATCTACAAAGTAGCCGATATTGGTAGAGGATTTGATGATAACGGACAGTATATTCCGTTGATCGACAACCTTGACTTTGCAGAGGAAGAAGATGCAATAGCATATGAGGATAAGGTGTTAGAAGCCTATGAAGCAGAGGACTTTGGCTATAAGGCAGAAGTGACAGTAGGAGAAGATGGCACAGGACTGATAGAGAATGTGCCAGTCGGTGCATACTTTGTTAGAGAAGTGGATGCTACCAGATACCACATCCGTTCTAAGCCATTTCTTATTTCAGTTCCGGAAACAAACGAAACACAGAATAGCTGGAACTTTAATGTAATAGTCAATCCTAAATCCACTCTGGCAGGTGATTTAAAACTCACCAAGAAGCTGAGTGGTAATGCTGTAAATCACAATGATACCTTTAATTTTGAAATAAACATCGGGGATATGCCAAGAATGGCAGAATTTCCAGATGGAAGTAAGAAAGAAGTAAAGACTGGGGATGTGGTTACTTTAAAAGAAAATGAAGTAATCACAATATTGGACATACCAGAAGGAACAGAAGTTAGCGTAAAAGAGATACAGAAAGAAGAAGGAGAATATGTAGTCTCCTATGAAAACAATGGTGAAAAAATCATTGGAAAAGATGCTGTAACCATTACGGTAACAAACACAAAAAATCAGATTCCGACAGGCGTTAAAAATGCCTTGTTACTATTTGACATCGCTGGAATTACATTAGCGATGTTGGTAGTTGTCATATACCTAAGACGCAAGGAAAAAAGAAGAAACATGACTGATTCAAAGGAGAGGAGAAAGCGAAAATGAATAAGGTCAAAAAACTAACGGCATTGGCACTATCCTGTTTGATGATGACACCAACAGGCGTATTTGCCGAAGATGCCACAGCGGGTATTAAAACAACATCCGCTACAATCGACACTACCCAAAAAGGTAGTATCACACTGTATAAGTACATGGACAATGACGGTGAAACAGCTAACGGATTAGGTATTCCGCTGGCTACAACACCAGAAAACATTCTTACAGCAGTTCGTAATTATGTAGGTAATGATTCACTCATGCCTGAAAAGGGAGTTAAGTTTAAGCTCCTGAAAGTAGCAGATATTGCTCAGATTACAGAAAAGACAAATGGTGGAACTGTTGCTACAGGCACTTACTACACAAATGTTGATGAAGATTTCTTCGACATCATGAACAGCTACTTACCAACTAGTGGTAAGTTAACTGCTTCCGACACAACAAAGGTTACAGATGGCAGAGTTACAAACGATGCATCTGAGCCAACAGATCACTATGAATCTGATGAACTGAATGAAAAGCTCATGACAGTTATCCGTTCTACAGCTAAAACTGATGGAACAGCAAGCGTAAAAGGTGAAGTTGCTATTAACAGATATGTAAGACAGCACGCCACAGACGCTAAGTGTATTGAATTTGATCCAACCACTGAATACGGATATACAAAGGTTGATAACCTTGACTTAGGTTTGTATCTGATTTCTGAAATCGACTACGAACATTCTTCCCTGAGTAAGTACGATACTTACTGGGAAGTAGTAAATGATGGAAATAACACTGATACAAATAGCGGTGGTAACACTGAAGATGCCGGTAACTATGGAGATAACACTTCTGCTGGTGGTAATGCTGGCGGTAGCGATTATGCAGATATTGCTTCACCATCTTCTCCATTCTTCGTTTCTGTGCCAATGACCAACATCACTGAAGTTGATGGTCATGCAGCAGGCACAGTATGGCAGTATGATGTGACGGCATTCCCTAAGAACGCTAGTATCAATATCCATAAGGATATCGTAACAAACGACTTCAGACAGGACGGTGCTGGAAGATACGCTAACGATGGTCAGGATACAGTTGCTACAGAAACACTGTGCGACTTCAAACAGACTAACTATGATGTTGGCAGTACAAGTTTAGATGGTGCAGGCAGAGGCTTAACACATCAGATTGACGCCAACATTGGTGATACTATCACTCAGCTGATTTCTGTTGATGTGCCAAGACTGACAGACGATATCGACAATGAACAGGTTGGAGCCAATAGAGACACAGTTGAAAGAAAGCACAATGCAACATTTATCGTTAGAGACAGAATGACCAAGGGCTTACAGCTCATTGACCACTCTTCATTCAAGGTATCTTACGGTACAGGTGCTTGGAATGACGATGCTTTAACATCCACATTAACAGAAAATGTTGATTACACATTGAAGTTCGCTGCTGATGGTAAATCCTATGTCTTAACAATGACAGAAGAAGGATTACATAAGTTAGACGATATTACATCTGCTTCCTACTTATATGTTTTATATGACTGTCAGGTAACTAAAGATGCCTTGATTGGTACAGATACCTATGGTAGTCAGAGAGTTGTTACTAAGACTCCTGTAACTGACGGTAACTCTAACAATCAGGGAACAACAGAAGATCAGTTAAAGAACGGTGAATTAGCTGACCAGTTAGTCATTGATGATACAAAGACTGATACACATTATGATTCCACATATGCTACTGGTGCTAACGGAACAGAAACAACAGTAGTTAAGCATCCAGAAGCTACTAACCAGAACACAGCTCAGTTGACGTATGCAACTGACAGAACTCAGGAACATGACTACTTCTCTAATACGACTAAAG
>CAKVLT010000024.1 GCA_934757945.1 uncultured Bulleidia sp.
GTATGAGTGGATATGTCAGTATCTGCCATCACATGGGTTCACACAGTATGAAGTATCTAATTTTTGTCAGGAAGGATATGCTTCAAAACATAATCTGGGTTACTGGCATTATGATGACTTTTACGGTATTTCCTGTGGTGCCAGTGGTAAAGAAGGAAACTGTCGTTATGACAATACCAAAAGTCTTATGGCTTACCTGAAAGATCCCTGCTCGAAACAGACAGTTGTTTTATCTTTGGAAGACAGAGAATTTGAAATGGTAATGATGTCATTACGGTTAAAACAGGGGATGGATCTTGAAAGGTATGCACATATGTTTCAGGAGGATTTTTCTGTCAGGTTTGGTGAAGTCAGCAATAAGCTGATTCAAAAAGGGTGGCTGAAAAAAGAAGGTACGCATCTGAAATGTACAGAAGAAAGCTATCCAATATTAAATAGTGTGCTTGTCGAAATGATGGAAGGGGAAAACACATGCCAAGAGGGATGAAAAAAAACAGTTCTGCACGTAAGGTATCTCAGCGTGCTATTGAAGAAAGAAAACAAAAGGAAGAACAGGAAGCTGAACTGGCCAGACAGCAACGCATCAAAGAGGAAAATAAGCAGACTATGAAAGATGCGATGATTACAAGTGCCGGGGGATTTCTGACCATTCTTTCTTTGATGGTAGGTCTTTATGGATTGATTTCCATTCCCGCTATTTATCTATGTTATAAAGGTTATAAAAAGAATGCGGATTATGGATGGCAGGGGAAACTTGTACCTGTAATCTGTATTGTATTAAATGTATTATGGATCTTTTTCCAGGTAATTATCATTGTTTCTCCTGATGTTCGTCTGTGGGTCTATAATTTATTTTATAAATAGTTGATAAAACCCGTTTCTTATGGTAGGATGACCATGCTTTTGACCTGGGTAAGTCGTATCCTAGACGCTTGACTCGGATGAGAAGCAGAAAGAAAAGAGGATATAGGAAATGTTAGAAAAAGCAAAGGTTGAAGAAATCGTTAAAGAATTCGGTCGTTCTGAAGGAGATACAGGTTCTGTAGAAGTACAGGTTGCTCTGTTAACAGAACAGATCGTTCGTCTTACAGACCACATGAAGGCAAACAAGAAGGATTATTCTTCCAACAGAGGTCTGATGAAGATGGTAGGTCGCAGAAGAAATCTGTTAGCTTACCTCAAGAATAAAGACGTTAACCGTTACAGAGATCTTGTTAAGAAACTTGGCTTACGTAAGTAATTCAGGTAACAGTCAGGCGTATGCCTGACTTTTTTCTTTCTGTGGATAATCTAATTTTTTTGCCTTATAATTACGTTATGGCATATATAGAATTCAAAGATGTAAAAAAGACCTACCATGTAGGTGAAGTGGATATTCATGCACTCGATGGGGTGGATTTTGCAATTAATAAGGGAGAGTTTGTGGTGATTGCCGGAGCCAGTGGTGCCGGAAAATCCACTATTTTAAATATACTTGGAGGTATGGATACATGCACTAATGGTTCTATCATTGTGGATGATAAACATATCGACTCTTTAAACAGTGCACAGTTAACGGATTACAGACGTTTTGATATTGGATTTGTATTCCAGTTTTATAATCTTGTACAGAATCTTACTGCTTTAGAAAATGTAGAACTGGCTACGGAAATATGCAAAGATCCATTAGACGCTGCAGAAACACTTGATAAAGTAGGTTTACATGACAGAAGAAATAATTTTCCTTCTCAGTTATCAGGCGGCGAACAACAAAGAGTAGCTATTGCAAGAGCTCTGGCTAAAAATCCGAAACTGCTGCTTTGCGATGAACCTACCGGTGCTCTGGATTATGTGACTGGTAAACAGATTTTGAAGTTATTACAGGATACATGCAGAAAGCAGAAGATGACTGTGATTGTCATTACACATAACCTGGCAATTACTCCAATGGGAGACAGAGTGCTGAAGGTGAAGAGCGGAAAAATAGTTTCAGACACAATCAATGAACATCCTCAGGATATAAATACAATAGAATGGTAAAAATGAACGAAACACGCAAAAAGGATATTTTAAGGCTTATCCGTAATACGAAAGGAAGATTTTTTTCCCTGGTGGCAATCATCATTATTGGTGTTGCTTTTTTCGTCGGCGTTGCAGGCAGTTCTTATATCATGGGAAAAAATGTGGACAAGTATGTAGATGATACAAACCTGAAAGATATTACGGTGTACTCCAATTATGGCTTTGATGAAGAAGATGTGGATGCTATTTCTCAGATGAGTAAAGTGTACAAAGCAGAAGGTACAAAGTTTGCGGATGTACTTGCCACGTCTCAGGATACTTCCAAGGTAACAAGAGTGCATGGATATGATGAAGATGCTGAAATCAATCAGTTTGTATTAAAAGAAGGAAGACTTCCGAAAAACTCCCATGAAGTTCTTGCTGAAAAAGGTACAGCTATGGCGAATAATTTTTCCATCGGCGATAAAATTACCTTTTCTAGACCAGATGGAGATATTAAAGACTATCTGAATGTTACAAAAGTTACAGTTGTCGGTCTGGTTGATACACCTCTATACATTAATGAAACTAAAGAAACCTCTACATTGTCCAATCAGTATATTGCAACCTATTTGTATGTGCCAATGGATGCTTTTTCCATGGATTACTTTACAGAAATCAATGTTCTGACAAAAAAAGGCAAGAGTATGTATGCATTCAGTGATACATATGAAACATATAATGCAGAAGTAAAAGAAGACATACAGGATCTTGGCATTGTTCAAAGCAAACACAGAAGAGATGCAATTATAGAAAAAGCAAAAGAAGCATATCAGGAAGGGTATGAAACCTATAAGGATGCTTTAAGAGAATATAATGAAGGTATTACCAAGGCGGAAGACAAAATTCAAAGCGGAGAAGAGCAACTGGAAAGTGGAAAAGAACAGCTTTCTGCAGGAAAACAGACACTGGCAGAATCTCAATCTACCTTGAATTCTGAAATCAGTGCCAACAGAGCTATGCTGGATGAAAAACAGGCACAGCTCAATGCTGCAAAAGCACAGTTGGAAGAAGGAAAAGCTACATTGGATGCCAATGCGGATGATGTGGAAAATGCAAGAAGTACTATCAATCTGTATGATACTTTAGGTGCTATAGACACAAAGCTGGAAGGTAAAACCGACGAAGATCTTTCTGATGATGAAGATTATCAGCAGATGCTGGAAACATTGAAGCGCATTATAGGTTTTGTGGATCCGGATATTGAAATTACTGATGATATGCTTGTTTCTCAGGTAAGAGGTATTATTGCCAAAGCTAAGACGGAGATTGAAGAACAGGTGTATAAGGAATCTGAGATGACTATAGAAGAGCTCAGAGATACTATTCGACAATATGATGAGGGACTTGAACAATACAATCAGGGTATGATTCAGATTGCCACAGGGCAGGCACAGATTGATGCAGGGTATCAGCAACTGGAAGCTACGCAGACATCTTCACAGTCTCAGATTGATGAGGGATGGAAAGAGCTGCAGGAAAATGAGTCTAAAATCACCTCCTCACAGCAAGAACTGGAAGATGGTAAAAATGAATTAAGTGATCAGAAACTATCTGGAAAAAAACAACTCAATGAAGCTAAGGAAAAACTGGATAAGGCTAAACAGGATATAGAAGATCTTGAAAAAGCCAAATGGACAGTTCTTGACAGAACACAACATTACGGTATGACAACGTATTCTTCTACGGTAGATCAGATGGCAGCTATCGGTAACATCTTTCCGGTATTCTTCTTTCTTGTTGCGGCGCTCGTGTGTCTTACAACAATGACGAGAATGATTGATGAAGAAAGAGGGCAGATAGGCATTCTGCGTGCTCTGGGATATACACAGTTTCAATGTGCCTCTAAATATCTGATTTATGCTTTGTCCGCTACATTTATAGGGTGTGTGTTGGGCTCCGTGCTTGGTATTCTGACTTTTCCGAAGATTATCTATGAATCGTGGAAGATGTTATATATAGAACCGGATATGAAGATGTTTGTTCCGTGGCATTTGATTCTAGAAGCAACATTGTCTTTCCTTGTGGTTATGGGATTGACTACATATTCCGTATGTTACAAATCTATGAAGGAAGTACCTTCCCAGTTACTGAGACCGGCTTCTCCAAAACTTGGAAAATCTTCTTTCATTGAACATATTGGAATTCTGTGGAATCATATTTCCTTTACATGGAAAGTAACAATCCGAAATCTTTTGAGATATAAGAGAAGACTGATTATGACAGTCATTGGTGTAGGCGGATGTACTGCGTTAATGGTTATTGGATTTGGTATAAGAGATTCCATCAATCAGATGGTAAAACTGCAGTTTACAGACATTACACATTATGACGGTTATGCAAAGATTGCGGATACTGTTTCAGAAACGGATGAAGAAGATATTCTTCAGGAAGTAAAGAATGACAGTGATGTGGAATCTGTTATTTCCGCTATATCCTATGCAGGAAAAATCTCTTTTAACGAACAGGAGGAAACTGCCCTTACACAGGTTTTTGAAGATAATGCACAGATTCAGCAATTGTATACATTGAGAACAAGAAAAGGACACACACCTATTTCCATTGATGAACAGGGTATTGTTATTTCTGAAAAGCTCAGTGATGATCTGGGAGTGCAAATTGGTGATTATGTAACCGTGGAAAGTAAGTACGGTATACGAAAAGATGTAAAAGTGACAGCAATTACAGAAATGTATATTCAGCATTACATCTTTATGACGAAAAACACCTATTCCTCTTTGTATACTACATCTATTGAACCGGATACTATGTTTATCAAAACCACAGTAAACGATTCTTCTGCTTTACAGAAGGAGCTGGCACAGGATGAAAGGGTTGAAGCAATTAATTTCTATGATGTGACTCTGGAGAACTTTAACAATATGGTCAAGACACTGGATTACATTATTGTTGTGCTGATTATTTCTTCTCTGGCTCTGGCGTTTGTAGTTCTGGGAAATCTGATGAATATCAATATTTCAGAAAGACAAAGAGAAATTGCCACATTGAAAGTACTGGGATTCAGAAAACGTGAAGTACAGTCGTATGTATATAAGGAGAACAATGTACTGACAGTGTTAGGGGCTTTTGCAGGATTGCCACTTGGAATTGCCATACATCACTGGATTATGAAGGAACTGCAGTTTTCTTATGTCATGTACGGAGTGGATGTAATGCCAGCATCTCTTGCTATATCCGTAGTGCTGACAACAGTGTTTGGTATTTTAATCAATCAGCTGATGAAGAAAAAACTTGCTGCCATAGAAATGGTGGAAAGCCTGAAGAGTGTAGAATAGCAAAAACCAAACTGAAACAGTAAGCATTACACTTGTATTCTTTTCAAATATTCTCTATAGTGTATATAGAAACAAGGAGGATATATACAATGAAGGATTTGAAAGTATATCGTTGCCCATCTTGCGGAAAGATGGTAATCAGTTTAAAGGATTCTGAAAGTCCTACAATATGCTGTGGTCAGCCAATGCAGTTACTTACAGCAAATACTACAGACGGTGCGAGAGAAAAACATGTACCGGTTGTCACAAGAGAAGGAAATACTGTTTCTGTAAATGTAGGAAGTGTCGATCATCCAATGATTTCTGAGCATTATATTGAATGGATTGCTCTGCAGACAGAAAAAGGATTCCGTATTGTTTATCTGGAACCGGGTCAGGCTCCGAAAGCAGATTTCCTTGCTGATGAACAGGTAAAAGCTGTTTATGCTTACTGTAATCTTCATGGTCTCTGGAAGACTGAAGCATAATTTTAAAACACGGGTAAAGGTGCTTGAGTGCCTTTACTCTTTTTTTTATACCGTTGTGTCATTGTATTTGGTGTTTCAAAAGGATAGTGTTTGTGCTAAAATTAAGCAGTTAGAATAGAATTTGAAAGAGTGAATATGGAAAAATATTGTAAGAGTTGGAATTTCCATGGCCGTACCATTACAGTTGAAAATGGTGAAATTGCAAAGCAGGCCGGCGGATCCGTTTTGGTTCGCTATGAAGATACTGTAGTTTTATCTACAGCCACAGCTTCTTCCGAAGCTAAAGATACAGACTTCTTTCCTTTAACAGTTGTATATCAGGAAAAGATGTATGCTGCAGGTCAGATTCCTGGTGGATTTTTAAGACGTGAGGGAAGACCTACAGAACATGCTACATTAACAGCACGTTTGATTGACAGACCTATTCGTCCTTTATTCGCTGAAGGTTTCAGAAATGAAGTACAGATTGTAAATACAGTATTCAGTTGCGATCCTGATTGTTCCAGTGAAATGGCTTCTATTTTTGGCTCTTCTTTAGCACTTTGCATTTCCGATATCCCATTTAACGGACCGGTTGCAGGGGTTAAGGTAGGTAAGATTGGGGATGAATATATCATTAACCCTACTGAAGCACAGCTGGAGGAAGCTGAAATTGATTTAACAGTTGCAGGTACAAAACAGGCTATCAACATGGTTGAAGCAGGTGCAAAAGAAGTATCTGAAGATGATATGTTAAAAGCTTTAATGGTTGGTCATGAAGCTATTAAGGAATTGTGCGAGATTCAGGAAGAAATCATTGCGGCATGTGCTAAGCCAAAGATGGAAGTCACATTATATGAGATCAATCCTGTTGTAAAAGAATATATTGATAAGAATGGCGCTGACAGAATCCGTGAAGCAGTTTCCATTAAAGGTAAACTGGAACGTTATGGGAAAATCGATGAAATCATTGCTGAAATGGCTGATGATGTTTCCAAGATGGAATGGGAAGACGATAAAGCACGCGATAAAGCTGTAAAACAGGCTCATGAATATGGTGTTGAAGTAGAAGCAGGGGAAGTCAGAAGACTGATTTCCGAAGATAAGGTAAGACCTGACGGAAGAGGTCTTGATGAACTTCGTCCATTGGATTCTCAGGTAGATTTATTACCTAGAGTTCATGGCTCAGCTATGTTCACACGTGGTGAAACGCAGGTTATGTCCATCACTACATTAGGTCCTTTATCTGATGCACAGATTATTGAAGATCTGACTACAGTGAAGGAAAAGAGATTTATGCACCAGTATAATTTCCCTCCATTCTCTGTAGGTGAAGTTGGCAGAATGGGTAATCCTGGCAGAAGAGAAATCGGTCATGGTGCTTTAGGTGAAAGAGCATTAAAGCAGGTTCTTCCAACAGTAGAAGAATTCCCATATACTATCAGAACATGTGCTGAAGTTCTTGAATCCAATGGCTCCAGTTCCCAGGCATCTATCTGTGCAGGTACAATGAGTTTGATGGCTGCAGGTGTGCCAATTAAAGCTATGGTTGCAGGTGTTGCCATGGGGCTTATCACTGTAGGTAATACCTATTCCATCCTGACAGATATTCAGGGTATGGAAGACCACTATGGTGATATGGACTTTAAGGTGGCAGGTACTCGTCAAGGTATCACTGCTTTACAGATGGATATTAAAGTAACAGGTATTTCCGAACAGATTTTAAAAGAAGCGCTCGCTCAGGCTCATAAAGGCAGAATGCAGATTCTGGATAACATGGAAACAGCTATCAGTGCACCTCGTCCTGAAGTCAGTAAATGGGCTCCTAAGTTTGATACAATGCAGATTCCTGTTGATAAGATTCGTATTGTTATCGGTAAAGGCGGAGAACAGATTGATAAGATTATTGAAGCATGTAACGACATCAAGATTGATATTGATGATGACGGAAAGGTAGTTCTGTATCATACTGATAAGGAAATGATTGAAAAGGCAAAGCAGATTATTAATGATCTGATTCGTGAAGCTAAAGTTGGTGATGTATTCGATGCAAAAGTAACTGAAATCCGTGATTCCTTTGCATTTGTGAACTTATTCGGCTCTACAGATGCTCTGTTACATGTATCTCAGCTTGCATGGGAAAGAGTTGAAGATATTCATAAAGCGTTGACTGTTGGTCAGACAATTCAGGTAAAAGTCATCAATATTGATGAAAACGGAAAAGTGAAAGTTTCTGCTAAGGAACTTCTTGAAAAACCTGAAGGCTATGTAGAACCACAGAAACCATTGAGACCTCAGCGTGGTGCCAGAGGAGACAGACACGAATCTGGTAATGTTGAACGTCGCGTATTTAAAAAGAAAGCAGAATAATTAAGAAGGTCCACGGACCTTCTTTTTAGGGTGAAAAATATGAGAATGAGAAAAAAGAAATGGGCGGAACCATACCTGGAAGCTCATCAGGAATATGTATTACCTGATCCTGAAAACTATAAGGGTAAATGGCATGAAACATTACAATGCGATGTGTTACATGTGGAAATTGGTACAGGAAAAGGCGAATATCTGTTAAAGATGTCCAGGATGTATCCAGAAGAAGGCTGGATTGGTATTGAAAAGGACAGAAGCGTTGCAGCAGTTGCTGCAAGAAAAGCCATTGAATCCGGTACAGACAGTACACACAGAAGAATGATTGCCCTGATGGCTGAAAATCTGGAAGATTGGTTTGCAGATAAAGAAATAGATGTATTGCATCTGAATTTTTCGGATCCATGGCCCAAGAAAAAAACACATAAGAAGAGATTGTCTTCTTCCACATTTTTAAAGATGTATGCACATATCCTATCCGATAACGGAGAGATTCGCATGAAAACGGATAATACTGCATTATTTGAAGACAGTGTGTTGTATTTTCTTGAAAACGGTTTTACATTTAAAGAATTTTCTGTGGATTACAGACGTGAAGAACATCCAGAAGATGTCATAACAGAGTATGAAAGTAAATTCATGGAACTTGGCCAGCCAATTTATCGTTTAGTTGCTATAAAGACACAAAACAATATACAATAGAGTACAGGAGGGCGCTGACAGTGAAAAAAAACGGTATTCTTGTTCTTTTGTTACTCTTGAGTGGTTGTTCTTCAGATATGTTAACTACACGTTCTGTGGAAACGTCTCTTGAACAGGCACAGACATTGGATGTTTACAATGCAAATTACAGTAAAGAATACTATTCCTATTATCTTGAGCCATGTATCGGCAGGCTGAACGGAGATTCCACAAGTAATACTTTTGACTATTACGGTATCAGATTTATTATGAATCTGAATGTGGCCTCTGTACTGCAGGATGCTTATTATGATACGGAAGAGCAGAAAGTGACTTCCACTGTTATGAAGGAAAATGTTTACAGTCTTCAGGGAAACTACGTTACTAAAGATGGTAATAAGAAAGAGTTTCTTCTGGAAGTAAATATGCTAAATGATGCATATATTGTATACATGCAGGCAGGATATATGGAGTTTTTTAGTGTTGTCAATGCTAATGAAATAGCACCTGTTGCTGAAAAGATGCTGTATATGGCACGTTCTGTATCAGTGAATGCTGATAGGGTAAAAAGGGATTTTTCTTTAAGAAACGATATTACGTATACAGCTAAGAAAGTAGAACTTTTCCAGAATCTGGTTCCTGAAAATGGAAGTATAGATGAATTGTTTGAAAATGGCACAAATACGCTTTTTCCTGAAAGTACGACACCTCCCTCAGAGGATGGAAAACAGTAATTCTGACTGGACAAATGAGTCGGAATAAGGTATAAAGGTTAAGATGAAATAGTCTTGTATTCATAGAATTTACAATTCTGGAAAGGATGTAGTATGTTACAAAAATTACAAAAATTATTATTTGAAGATGATGAAGACGATTATATTGATGATGAAGACGATGAAGTCGTTGGATCTCCTGTCAAAGCAAGTAATCCAGTAAAACTTGAGACAAAAAGACCTGCACCAGCTGTAGAAAAACCTGCACCTGTACGTATGCCTGAACCTCCAATGATGGATGATGAAGACGACGAAATTCCATCTTTCAACCCTCAGCCTGTAAAACAAAAAAAGGTTACACGCATTGATGTGACTGCAGAAGTTCCAGTGACTCCTGTAGCCAAAGAAGAAAGAAAACCATCCAAACCATTAGGTATTACAGTGGATGAAGAAGTTGTAAAACCAGTTGCCAAAACAAAAGTAGTGAAACCTACTATGCCTAAGAAGGCAAAGCCTGTGAAACCTGCGAAATCTTCCAAACCGGCAGGATATGAGTTTAAACCGGTTATCAGTCCTATTTTCGGTGTAGATGAAAAAGATTTGAATGCTTTGAAAACTACTACGAAGAAGGTTGCAGCTATTGTAGATGAGCCTGAAGATGAAGGAAATATCACACCTGTCATTTCTCCAATCTATGGTAGTACTATGAAATCTGAATCTGCTTATGTTGCTCACGAAGAAGCTCCAAAGGCACATGATGAAAAGCCGGGAAGAATTGTTGCTGAAAAGAACCAGCAGGTAGAGGAAGCAGTTCCTGAATTCTCTCTTGATGATATTTTAAAAGTCAGAGATGAAGAATTCGATAACTCTGACCTTGGAAACACAGCACCTTTATTCCCTGATCTGAATCTTCCTGAAGATGATGAGGATGATGTAACAGATCTGTTTAAAGATTCTTCAAAGAAATAATAGATTTGTCTTGAAAAAGACGAATCTTTTTATTTATGACAAAAGGGTATAAAATATATGTCGAGGTGATAAACTATGTATCATTTTGTAGGTATTAAAGGTGCAGGAATGAGTTCATTGGCAAAGATTTTAAAAGAGCTCGGATATGATGTGCAGGGAAGTGATCTTCCAAAACATTTTTTTACAGAAAAAGGGCTGGTAGAATGTCATATTCCTTTCTATTCTTATAATTCGAATAATATTCATCCGGGAATGACAATTGTTAGAGGCGCTTCCATTACAGATGACCATCCGGAAATTATTAAAGCAAAAGAACTGGATTTGCCAATCATCACATATGAAGAGATGTTAGGCAAGCTGACAAGAGAATCCAAAGCAGTATGTGTTGCAGGATGTCATGGTAAAACGACCACAACTTCCATGCTATCTCATGTGCTTGGACCTGTAAAAGGTGTCAATTACCTCGTCGGGGACGGCACTGGATTTGCTCTCAAGGGAAATGAATATTTTATTCTGGAATCTTGTGAATACAGAAGACATTTTTTGAATTACACACCGTATTATGCTGTTATTACAAATATTGATCTGGATCATGTAGATTACTACAGAGATATTGATGATATAGTGGATGCGTATGAATCTTTTGCAAAGAATGCAACACATATGGTGATTGCCTGTGGTGATGATCCATATACACATAGACTGCAGGTAGAAACGCCTTTGAAATTCTATGGATTTAAAGAAGATGATGATATCCGTGCCACAAATGTTGTCTATAGTGAAAATGGGACATCCTTTGATGTAACGATTGATGGAAATGCCTATGGCCATTTTGACCTTCCACTGTATGGAAAGCATCAGGTATACGACGCACTTGCAACAATCGCTGTATGTTATTACGAATCAGTGACTGCTGAAGAAGTTCAAAAATATTTTTGTACTTTTGGAGGGGCAAGAAGAAGGTTTGAAGAAACCAGGGCTGGCAACAGCATTATCATTGACGATTATGCCCATCATCCAAATGAAGTTAAAGCTACCATTACTGCCATTCAGCAGAAATATCCTCATCATAAGATTGTTGCAGTTTTTCAGCCACATACATTTTCAAGAACACTGGAATTTGCAAAAGATATTGCAAAAGCTCTGACAGAAGTGGACAAAGCATATATCATGGATATTCACCCTGCCAGGGAATCCCAGCAGGACTTCCCGGGAGTGACCAGTGATCTGATTATTCATAATCTTACAAACGGTGCACATATTTCTATGGAGGATGCAGATATTCTTTATAGTGAAAGAGATGCGGTGTATATTTTCATGAGTCCGAATGATGTATCAAAACTTGAAAACGCACTGATAGAAAAATTGAATTAGTGTTTTGCTTCGTGCAAGACACTTTTTTAGTATTGTATAAGTAAAGCGCTATCAGTTGCCTTGAAACTTTTTACATAAAAGGTATACTATATGGTAGAGAGAAGGAGAGTTAGTATGGATGCGTTAATTCTAGATTTACAGGTTGTGTGTTCTCAATTTTTGCCAATTTTAGGAGCTTTAGCATTAGTTTTCTTATGCATTCTGCTGAATAAACTTGGAAAGATGGTGGTTGCAATTACAAAAACAATAGAAAATCTGCAGCCAACTTTAGATAAAGTGGATTCAAGTGTAGAAAAAATTCAGGCTCCATTAGACACAGTAGCTCGTTTAAGTCATTCTGTAGATAAGATGCAGGATAAGACATCTGCTGCTTTTGAAAAAGCTGCTAATTTTGCCCAGGAAAGTATACAAAACGTAAAAGAGTATGCACAGAATAAAGTGCAGTCAGAACCACAGAAGGAGGATATGCAAGATGGAGAATAACAATACTCACAGAGATGATGAAAGAGAACCTATTGAAGATATTGAAAAAACAGTAGAAGATCTGAAAAAGAAGATTCAGGAACTGGATGAACAGGTAGAAGCAAAGAAAGAAGAAGTAAAAGAGTCTGATACTTACGAGGAAACTATTTCCAAAATGGATGATATTAAAAAAACAACAAAGGAAACAGTTAATCGTTCCATTGATGAGGTAAAGAAGGTAGTTTCCAACGCATCCAATAATGAAGATGTGCAGAAAGCTTTACAGTTCATTAAGGAAAACGCACGTAAAGCCGTAGATTCTGCAAAGGGGCGTATTGATGAAATCAAGAATGACCCGAAAGTGCAGGAAAATTATGCAGACTGCAAAAAGAAAACCTCTGAAGTTTTACAAAAGGGTGTGCAGGTTGCTAAAGAGGCAACTGATAATGCGTCCAGATATATTGATCAGAAACTGACAGATGAGCAGAAAGAAAGCATTAAAGATTTTTCTGAAAAAGCATCTAAAGTAGTTGATGATACAGCTAAAACAGTCACTAAAGCTGTAAGTGATTTTACTTCTAATCCAAAAGTGCAGGAGTTTGGTAAGAACGCTACAGATATGGTAGACAAGCAGATTAATGCTTTAAAAGATTTTTTCCATAAAGAAGATAAGCAGTAAAGGGGTAATACATGAAACGAGTTACAATATATGACGTTGCAAAAGAAGCCAGTGTGTCTCTGGCTACTGTATCCAGAGTTATCAATGGTTCTAATGTAGTTAAAGGACCTACAAAGGACAGAGTGCAGGCCGCAATTGATAAACTTGGATATAAACCAAATGCCATTGCGCAGGGACTTGCATTACAAAAGACCACTTCTATTGGTCTTGTCGTGCCTGAGGCTTCTTTCACTTATACAGGGCAGATTATCAATGGTTTGATTGATGTGGCTAAAATTTACAATTACAACATTATGTTGCATACAATTACAGCCGGCATTACAGATATTAATGATGTTGTTGAAGATATCATCAAATCCAGAGTGGATGGTGTGGTAATCTATAATGACAAAATGGAAATGGAACAGATGGAAGAATTATCCAACTATAACATTCCTATTGTAGTTATTGGTAATAAGATTCAGGCAGAGAATGTATGTTCTGTATATGTCAATATTGAAAAAGCTATTTATGAATTATGTGCTAAATATCTGGAAGAAGGCAAGGAAAAGATTGCGATTATTGAAGATAGAAGTAATCCGTATACCTGCAGACAGATGGTAGAAGGTGCAACACGTGCATTCAAACAGAAAGGAAAGGAATTTGATGGTTTCCTGAAAATTTCTGCAGAATCCCGTACAAGTTATGCGTTTTTGAAAAAATGGCTTGCGGATCACTCCTATGATCTTATGATTGGAAACAGAGATTCTCAAGCGATGGCTATTGTCAATGCTGCAAGAGAAAACAATATTTCTATTCCAGAAGATATGGAAGTTGTATGTGTCATTGATACCAAATACAACTCCATGATGAGGCCAACTATATCTTCTTTCCATATTCCTAGTTATGATCTTGGTGCAGTTTCTATGAGAGTGATGACCAAGATGTTACAGAATGAACCTGAAATGGCAAAGGAAATGGAATTGAGTTATCTGTTTACTCCACGTCAGACAACTAAAGATTGACATTGTTCTTAAGGTGGGATAAAGTCTTAATACAGCAAAGAAGAGGACAAGTACTTACGCAGTGTGTAGCTGTAGAAATGTTCCGGTAGATGCAAGGAACAACAACTGTGTATCAGGAATACACCTTGGAGTTGTTAGTCTCAAAAGGCTAATCGTTGACCTGCGTTAAAGGTGAATGAAGTGTATAGTGAAAACTATAAACTAAGGTGGTACCGCGCTACAGGCGTCCTTAGATACAAGGATGCCTTTTTTAATGGCATCAAAAAGGAGAATACGATGGAATTTATTGAAGAACTTAAATGGAGAGGTCTTGTTAAAGACTGTACAGATTATGATGGACTGGTAGAAAAACTGAAAACTCCTACAACAGTATACTGTGGATTTGATCCGACAGCAGATTCTTTACATGTAGGTCATTTACAGCAGATTTTACTGTTAAAAAGATATCAGATGGCAGGTCATACACCAATTGCTTTATGTGGTGGCTTTACAGGTATGATTGGGGACCCTCGTCCTACAACTGAAAGAAAGCTGTTAACACATGAACAGGTTGTTGAAAATGCTAAATGCATTCATGATCAGCTGGCACATTTCCTGTCTTTTGAAGGTGAAAATGCAGCTATTATGGAAGATAACAATCACTGGCTCGGAGAACTTTCTTTATTGGATTTCCTGAGAGATTATGGAAAACTGTTCAACGTTGCCTATATGTTACAGAAAGATACAATTAAGAAGAGACTTGATACTGGTCTTTCCTATACAGAATTCACATATACTATCCTGCAGGCAATTGATTTTTATAACCTGTATAAGAAGTATGGCTGTGATGCACAGATTGGTGGCTCTGACCAGTGGGGCAATCTGACCAGTGGTATTGAATTAATCAGAAAAGTCTGCGGGGATGAAGCTAAGGTATTTGGTATTACTTCTCCATTAATCACAAAGAGTGATGGCTCTAAATTCGGTAAGAGTGAAGGTAAAAATATCTGGTTGGATCCTGCAAAGACAAATGCATATGAATTCTATCAGTTCTGGTTAAACACACCGGATGCGGATATTATTGACTACTTAAAGAGACTTTCATTAAGAAGTCCTGAAGAAATCATGGCTCTGGAAGAAGATATGAAAGCAGCTCCTGAAAAACGTAATGCTCAAAAAGCACTTGCTGAAGAGCTGACACGTATTGTTCATGGTGAGGATGGTCTTGCAAAAGCTATAAAGATTACAGAAACATTCTTCAAAGGATCTATTACAGATCTCACTGCAGAAGAACTGAAGGAGGGATTGAGTGATGCTCCGAAAACTGCGGTAGAAGATGGTGTCTTATTAATTGATGCACTGATTCTTGCGGGTATTTCCAAATCTAAACGTGACGCAAGAACACTGATTCAGCAGGGAAGTATTCAGGTGAATGGTGAAAAAGTACAGGATCTTGAATTTGCACTGACAATTGATGCTGCATTTGACCATGAGTTCAGTATTGTAAAAAAAGGTAAAAAGAACTGGTTTGTATTTACATTCTGATAAAGAGTATGCTTCGGCATGCTTTTTATTTGGTATAATACATTTATGGAAAAAATTGTAATTTCTTTATTAACTGCCGTCCTGTTACTGACAGGATGTTCCAATTCGAAAAAACTCGTGCTGGAGACATATGAAATGTATTATCAGATCATCAGTGAAAACTCTGAATATGTAAAAGACAGTCCGTATTATACGCTTTCCTATGAAGTGAAAAAGGGTGATGATAATCAATATAATTACTATCTGTTTCTGGATAACCCGTCTATATCCATGTATGATGTGGTGTTTATGGCTGTGGAAAATGATGTCAGTTTTAACTCTAATCTTCAGATGGTACCCAGCATTGGCATTTTTGACGGGAAATATCAGCTTGTGCCAAATCAGATCAATAAAGATAAAGGATTTGTCAAAGGTATGATGATTTCGGGTGAATCTTCTTATGACAAAATCAATCTTAAAGTACTGGTCGAATGGAAGGATAAGAGCAGAAAGAAAACCATACGCGAATTTCATCATGTACAGCTGACACTTGATGGGTATACATACCTGGAGAATGCTTCATGAAAGTAGGAAGTAGTTTTCATGCACATCAAAGTATATGCATATGGCTAATTATACTGACTTCCTGCATTCTGGGATTACCTCTGTTTTATTTTTCTGCTTCTGCAGTTGCTGCCGCGTACACTCTTTTTAAAGTGATGTTTCTGTCTGTTTTACTTGAGGTAGCTTTACCGTTTGGACTTGGCAGTTATTTTGATGCATTGTATTCTCTGGATAAAAACAAAACAATCATAGAGCAATACCGCAAGACTGTTGCTTTTTTTACTATTGCAGGTATATGCCTTATTTTCATTATCTGTTTATCGGCATCTTCTTTACAGACTTTCCTGCGGATTGAACAGGAGTGGTTTCCTTCGATTGTCTGTATATTGTCACCTTTGTTTTTACTGCAGAGCATTTCCGGAATTCACAGAGCAGTGGATATAGGTATGAGAAGAATAGCTTCTTATAAAAAAACTCTCGTAAAAGAACAGGCTTATAAAGTAGTCCTTACGTTAGCACTTGCTTTTGTGACTATGAGGTTTCTTAATAAATCTTCAGAATGGATGGTTTTCAGTTTCAGTATTGCATCATTATTTTCTAGTGCTGTATATGCCGGATATTATTGTTTTAAAAATATAGATTTTTTAAAAAAGAATCTTTTTAAAAAATGTGTACCGGACTCTTCCGTAGTGCTTGTAATTTGTGTGGCAGGAATGAAATATCTGTTTCCGTATGCATTATTTTTTATAGATTTTTGTTGTGTCTCTCTTTTTACGTCTTCCTCTATGGAAGTCTACTATGTCATGTTACTGTATTCCTGTATAGGGTATGCGTGTGTTTATCCACATATTCATACTTTGATAGAACATGTGGATGAGGCATACAAGAATAAAAATGAGAAGAGAATAGAAAAGGAAATCAATGTTTCCTTTGTACACATGACATGTACATTGTTACCATTATGCTGCTATCTTGCATTTCATGGGGGCTCTTTATCTGCTTTGATTGCCGGGAATGTTTATAGTGATATATGGTCACACAATATGTTGCTGTTTTCGTTATGGGTATTGTTATTTGCATTCTATTCCATTTCAGGATTTCTTGTATATGCCATCAAAAGAGAAAAAAGTTTTGTGTTTTATTACGGATTGGGCTGTGCCATTAAAATCTTTGCGTTTCTGTTTATTCCAAAGACGGTTTCTCTGTCATATTTTCTTTCTGTGAACTGCATTATTTACGGTATGCTTTTGTTTTTGAATATGGCAAGAATTAGAAATGTGGTTATGACCTATTTTGTATACTTTTTGAATAAATGTGTACGTATCCTTCTGGTATGTTGTGGTGTACATGGTGCCTTATTTATGTTTGAGTCTTTTGTTATGGAACATCTGGAGTTTGGTCCGTATACAGGTATTCTGGTGAATGCAGGAAAGATGGTAATCTATCTGTTTATGACGTATATTGGATGTGATGTATTACGCCTCAGAAAGAAAGGAAGATCTGTATGATTCGTATTGATAAAGCCATTTCTTCCATGGGATATGGAAGCAGAAAAGATATAAAGACATTATTGAAAGATAAAAGAGTCAGAGTGAATGGTGATTTTGTGACACGTCCTGAAACTAAAATTAGTGAAGCAGACAAAATTACTATAGATGATATGGAAATTTCCTACAGCAGGTATACCTATCTGATGATGAATAAGCCGGAAGGTGTTGTCAGTTCCACGGAGAGTAATGATGTCAACGTTATAGATTTGATTGATCAGAAAGTACAGGGACTTTTTCCGTGTGGAAGATTGGATAAGGATACGACAGGTTTATTATTAATTACCAATGATGGACCATTGGCACATCAGCTGTTATCTCCAAAACATCATGTGGAAAAAGAGTATGCATTAACTTTGAAACATGCAGTGACTCAACAGGATATTGCACTGATTGCAAAGGGGGTTACAGAAGGGGAAGATACATTTCTTCCAGCTGTGTATACACCAACCGGAGAAAACACAGGAACTATCATTCTTCATGAAGGAAAATTTCATGAAATCAAAAGAATTTTTTTAGCTCTGGACAATGAAGTGGTGCAGCTGAAAAGAATTCGCATGAAAAACCTGGTTTTAGATGAATCTCTAGAACCAGGTGAATACAGACCTCTTACAGAAGAGGAACTTACAGAATTGAAACAGCTGCTTTAACAGGTGTGAAAACACCTGTTTTTGCGTAAGCCTGTAAGGTTTCAATTACCTGTTTTGTTAATGAATTAGGGGTGGAGGAGCCACTTGTAACAGCAATACATTGCTTGTCTTTAAAATCTGTTTCCTGCAAATCTTCGATGGAAGAGATTAACAGAACATCTGGAATATTTGCTTTTTTACCGGTTTCGGCAAGCTGTCTGGAGTTGTTGGACTTAGGATCACCCACAACAATTAAAAGATCTACGTGTTTTGATGCAAGATCCAGCACTGCCTGCTGACGAATTCTTGTGGCATTACAGATTTCCTCTGCTTCTTTTGCGTCAGGAAATCTTTTTTTACATTCGTCAATGAGGACTTTGGTATCTAAAATGGAGAGAGTGGTCTGATTGGTAATCAGAACTTTTTTTAATTCTGGTAACTTATAAATATCTTCTTTACAAGTCACAAGATGTACTTTGCTGGATAAACCGACTGTACCTTCGGATTCCGGATGATTCTTTTTTCCTATATAGATGACATCACCTGTTTTTGTGTGCTGCTTGACAAGATCGTGAGTTTTTAAGACATCTTTACATGTGGCATCTACACAGATAAGGCCTTTTTCACAGGCTTTCTTTTTCACGTCATCACACACACCATGTGCCGTAAAGATAACCACACCTGTATTTATCTGGTCTAAAAGATCAAGTCTTGTAGCTGTTTTATCCTCCACAAACTGTATGCCCAGACGCTTGCATGCATCCACCACAAACTGGTTATGTACAATCATTCCCAGCATGGTGATTGGCTGATCCGGGTACTTTTCAGCTGTATCCTGTGCTATTTTTATGGCTCTTACAACCCCCTGACAATATCCTCTTGGGACAACACTGATGATTTCCATTAGACTTTCCTTTCTTTTCTTGTATAATTCTGTGTGTTATTTGTAGTATACCATATTCAAAAGAGAAGGAGTGTGAGATAGAAAATGAAAAGATTTGAAGATTTTAATATGAAAAAAGAAACCATGGAATTTATTCGCAGAAATGGTTTTACCACCCCAACCCCTATACAAGAAGAAGTAATTCCTTCCGCTATCAAAGGAAAGGATGTTTTAGGTTTATCCAAGACAGGTACTGGTAAAACTCATGCTTATCTGATTCCATTGATGGAAGTTGTAGATGAAACAAGTAATCATCCTCAGGCAGTTATTACCGCTCCTACAAGAGAGCTGGCGATTCAGATTTTTGACAAAGTGAAAGTCATGCAGGAAATCAAACCTGACTTAAGAGTGCGTCTGTTCATTGGAGGACAGCAGCGCTCTGAAGATGTGGAATCTTTATCTAAAGGACAGCCACATATTGTTGTTGGTACTCCTGGAAGAATTAAAGATCTGTTTCTTGATACAGGCGGATTACGTCTTGATCTTGCAAAGATTCTGGTTGTTGATGAAGTGGATATGACATTGGAATTTGGATTCCTGGATGATATTGATCAGTGTGCTTCCAGAATGCCGGAAGATTTACAAATGCTGGCGTTCTCGGCAACTATGCCTGACCAGTTGCGCCCGTTCATTCGTAAATATATGTCCAATCCTGTGACTTTCCAGATTGGAGAAATGGTTCGTTTTAATCCGGATATCCATCATGTACTTGTGCCATGTTACCATCATACATTTGCAGAAACAATCCAGTCTATTTTGCCTGGATTCCAGCCATATGTCTGTCTGATTTTCTGCAACACGAGACAGGAAGCTTCTTCTATTGCGGAAGAATTACGTAACAGCGGAGTGGATGTGAATGAATTGCATGGAGATCTGACTTCCCGTAAGAGAAAACAGGCTATGAAAGATCTGGAATTATCGCAGCATACTTATGTTGTTTGTACTGATCTTGCTGCAAGAGGTATTGATATTGATACAGTTACTCATGTTATTTCCTGTGGATTCCCGGATGATCTGGAATATTATGTACATCGAGCAGGAAGAACAGGAAGAGCAGGAGAAAAAGGCACATGTTTTGCTTTATATCATGAAGAAGATGATGCGTCTATTCGTTCTTTAAAGAAGATGGGTATCCATTTTGATCATATGCGCTATAAATCCAGTGGATGGCAGACATTACATCCATATGGGCAGAAACGTCTGAAGACAGATGATGAACTTGAAAAGAAAATTGCCATGATTTATACCAAAAAGAATCAGAAGGTAAAACCTGGGTACAAGAAAAAGCGTGCAAAACAGATTGAGACCATTCATCGTCATAAAAAGAGAGATATGATTCGTGCAAAAATCCGTGAAGAAAAGAAAGCTATGTATAAAGAAAGACAGATAGCTAAGAATAATGGAAAATAAAGAAATTATTCTTGGGTGTCATGTGCAGATGAAAGCACCACAGTTTCTGGAAGGCAGTGTCAAAGAAGCTTTATCTTATGGTGCTAACGCATTAATGCTTTATACAGGTGCTCCTCAGAATACAAAAAGAAGACCTGTAGAAGATTTGCATATTCTGCAGGCACATGCTTTGATGGAGGAACATCATATTCCTTCATCACACATGATAGTCCACGCACCATATATTATTAATCCTGCCAATTCCACCAAGGCATATGTTTATGATCTTGCACGGGAATTTTTGCAAAATGAGGTGGATCGTGTACAGGCAATAGGTGCTTCCTATTGCGTATTACATCCGGGTTCTTTTACGGATTCCACTCTGGAAACGGGCATAGACACTATTATTGAACAGCTGAACAGCATTGATTTTACAGACAGACAAGTTACCATCTGTCTTGAAACTATGGCTGGAAAAGGCTCAGAAATAGGATATAAGCTGGAACAGATTGAAAGTATATTGTCTAAACTGCAGAACAGCGCACATTTTGGTATTTGTCTGGATACCTGTCACATGCATGACGCAGGATATGATGTACATGCTTTTGATGCATGGCTGGATGAAATAGACCATGTGATAGGATTGGATAAAGTACATGTAGTACATCTGAATGATTCAAAAAATGTACAGGGAGCAAGAAAAGATCGGCATGCCAATATAGGGCTGGGTGAAATTGGATTTGATACATTATGTGCCATTGCCCATAGCACCAGATTGCAATCTGTTCCTAAGATTCTGGAAACACCATACATTAATAAGAAACCACCATATGCAAAGGAAATAGACATGCTTAGAAAGCAGCAGTATATTGCAGGGTGGCAAGAACAATATTAAAGATTGGATGAAACAACCAATCTTTTTTATGATGAGTATGTAGCGTGGAATTTAGCCTGAATCTTAAGAAAACTGCACTCGATTCACAATCTTATAGTGTTAGCGTTTATTTATACATATTTCTGTATATTTCAAAGCCTGATAGCTTCATGATAAGTCCATTATGGTAAGGTTTGACCAAATCTTTGTGTTATTTATTTTCTTTTTCATAGAGTACTACCTTTGCTCAGATAGAGTAAAGCATGAAATGAAAACAATAAATGCTTTCTTTTGGGTCTGATGTTACTTTATGACGAAATTAGAAAAGAGAGGATGGTAGTCCTCTCTTGGATGACAGCATTTACTTCTTGTGTTTTTCAGCAATGAATTTCTGGATTTCTTCGACAAGTGCATCGTAGATTTCTGCCTGAGGTACCGTACGCAGAATTTTACCGTGTTTAAAAAGAATACCTGAATCATAAGAACCGGCGATGCCAATATCAGCTCTTCCTGCTTCCTGGATGCCATTTACTGGACAACCCATGATAGCTACAGTGATATCTTCATGAATTGTGCTCAGGTATTGTTCCATTTTTTTGACTAAAGGTAACATGTCATACTGGATTCGTCCACATGTTGGGCAGGCAATCAGATCCGGTACATTTTCAATCAGTCCGAAACATTTCAATAACTGTTTGCCGATAATCAGTTCTTCTTTTGGTGGGGCAGATACAGATACACGGATGGTATCGCCAATACCTTCATTCAGTAATGCACCTAAAGCAGCAGAGGATTTCACTGCACTTTCCGTAAATCCCCCAGCTTCTGTAACGCCAAGGTGAAGAGGATAAGGGTAATGTTCACTTGCAAGTTTGTAGGTATCAATGGTCAGCTGTACATTACTGCTCTTGAAGGATAAGCAGATATCATGGAAATCGAGATCTTCCAGAATCTTTACATGCCTGTCTGCTGAAGCAATCATGGCTTCTGCGGATAAGCCGTACTGTTCCAGAAATTGTTTTTCCAAAGAGCCTCCGTTAATGCCGATACGAATTGGTACGTGTTTTTCTTTGCACATTTTTACGACTGCTTCCGTATGTTCTTTGGAACCGATATTTCCAGGATTGATTCTGATGGCATCAACGCCTCCTTCAAGGGCAATTAATGCAAGACGATAGTTGAAGTGGATGTCAGCGACTAATGGCAGATGAATTCTTTCTTTTAAGGCAGGAATAGCTCTTGCGTCTTCTTCATCCAGCACAGCAATACGAATGATTTCACATCCATTTTCTTCAAGTTCATTAATCTGTTCTACAGATCTTTCGATATCTTTTGCAGGTATATTTGTCATGGATTGCAGGATACAACGGTTTTGACCACCTATCTGTACATTCCCGACATAAATGGGTCTAGTTTCTGTTCTCTTCATAAAACCTCCTGTAATTATTATATACAAATCTGTTGGAAAAGAAGAATGATTCTGCTATAATCAAGCCGGTAAGAAGTGAGGAGGTATCAAGATGGCTAGAGAAAATATTACATTTAAGTGCACAGAATGTGGCGAAGAAAACTATATCGGCACTAGAAACAAGCGTAAGCATACAGAAAAGATGGAAATCAAAAAGTATTGCCCACGTTGTAATAAGATGACACTTCATAAGGAGAAGAAATAAGATTACCTGTATACAGGTAATTTTTTTCTTATAGATTCTATATGAAAGTGGATGTATTACCAATAGGTCTGTATCAGGAGAATATTTATGTTCTGCATGATCATGATCATGTACTGATTGTTGATCCAGGTGCTCATGCCAGAGAGATTGCAAAAGTTATTTCCAAAGAAGAAAGTGTGGATGGTATTTTACTGACACATGGTCATGAAGATCATACAGGTGCTGTGGATGATGTAGTGGATATGTATCATTGTCCGGTGTATATGCA
>CAKVLT010000025.1 GCA_934757945.1 uncultured Bulleidia sp.
AAAAGTGAACCTTTCCTTACTCTGCTAAGAAAGATTCACTTTACTCCATCATTATCTTATTTTGAACATTCTTATCGAAGAACATTCATCATTTTCTCAACGTTTCTTTTTCCATTTTGCAATGCAAGATTACATATAAGTGCACAGATCAATCCAATAAGGTTCAATGACTATTGATATACTACTCGTAAATATACAGGTGTATGTAGGATGAATCAGAAATGTACGGCAGAAAAGAAGAAATGTGTTATTTAATGGAATTGTATAGTAGTGAGACCTTTGAGTTTCCAGTGATATTTAATCGTAGAAGAGTTGGCAAACCAACCATTCTTCAAGAATTTGGGTATGAAAAAACAGCCTCATTTTTGAGACTGTTTCCTGAATTACTTTTCAAATGAATCTGTCAGATCATCACCATTGCTGGAAATAACTTTCTTATACCAGTAGAAAGAGTCTTTACGAGAACGATTCATTGTTCCCTTGCCTTCGTCATCCATATCAACGTAGATGAATCCATATCTCTTTCTCATTTCACCTGTACCAGCAGAAACGACGTCAATGCATCCCCATGTTGTATAGCCAATAACATCTGCACCATTCGCAATTGCTTTATCCATTGCTTCAATATGCTTTCTGTAGTATTCAATTCTGAATGGGTCATGTATAGAACCATCTGCTTCAACTGTATCGAAAGCACCTAAACCATTTTCAACGACCATCATTGGTAAGTTATATCTCTGATAGATCATTTCAAGATAATACTGTAATCCATCTGGATCTACTGCCCATCCCCAATCAGAATACTCAAGATATTCATTCTTCTGACCAGCAGAGAAGTTACCAGATACCTTATCTGTAACCTTATGTGTTGTTACCAGAGAAGACATGTAGTAAGAGAATGTATACATATCCACTGTACCTCTGGCAAGATCTGCCAGGTCTTCTTCTGTAATATCTAAATGTACATTGTGTTCATTCCAAAGTCTGGTAGCATAAGAACCATATCCACCTAAGCACTGAACATCACCACAGTAGTAGATATTCTTTTCCCACTGGTGCTGACAAGCTAAGATATCTTTTGGATCACATGTAGCTGGATAGTTAGTTATACCACAGATCATGCATCCAATCATATTTGTTGGATCAATCGCATGACCAATCTGTACTGCCTTAGCAGAAGCTACAAATTTATAGTGTAAATGCTGATAAGCTTCCTGATATTCTTCATCTGTATGTTCTCCACCAGCAAAATCCAGGAACATGATTGTGTTGTTGATTTCATTGAATGTCAGCCAGTTATGAACAAGTCCTTTATATTCTGTAAAGCATGTTGTTGCGAATCTAACAAAGTGTTCAATTGTTTCTCTGTTTGTCCATCCACCACAATGTTCTTCCAGATACAATGGTGTATCGAAATGCCAGATTGTTACCAATGGTTCAATACCATACTTCTGCATTTCCTTGAACATGTCACGATAGAATTCAACACCTTCTTTATTTGGTTCTTTTTCTAATCCTGTTGGATAAAGTCTGGACCAGGAAATAGACATTCTGAACTGCTTGAAACCCATTTCCGCAAATAATGCGATATCTTCTTTATAATGATGATATCCATCTACTGCTTCATGGTTAGGATAGTGATATTCATCCAATACTGCATATTTTGCACCTTCAGGAAGTTTACCTTCTCTTTCTAATGTGCAATGATTACCTTCTTTATCAATATATGTAATCTTTCTATTTTCATTGACTGTACCACCTGTAGTAACGTCAGTCATTGCTGGACCTCTGCCGCCGAGGTTCCATCCACCTTCATACTGGTTTGCAGCTACTGCTCCGCCCCATAAAAATCCTTCTGGAAAATGTGCCATTTATTTTTTCTCCTTTTAACTATGTATATTGTATCAAAGCGTTTACATAATATATGTAAATTTGCTCGAAATACTATTCAAAATTGAAAATTTGGCAGTTTAGTAAGTAATACAAAAAAAAGCCCCAGAATATGGGACTTTTCCTGATTTCCAAACTGAATAAATTAACGCTTGGTTATCTGTGGTATCCTTTATCCATGGGCTTTTTTAATGCATTTGTAACCTATTTGTAACCTTTTGTCATTTTCAGCCTAAAAATGGAGTGTTTACACATTTGAAGGAAACCGTTAAAAACCCTCACATTTGCAAATTTTTAAAAACAGACCTTCAAATGTGACAAGTCCTTTATTCATGGGCTTTTTGACCCAAAAAACCCCACATTTGAAAGAAAAAAGAAAGCACGGCAAAAACCTTCAAATGTGGAGGTAAAAGGACGGTTAACCGTCTTTTTCCTTATAGTTTTCTAGTTCCTTTAAAAGTAAATTAAACGCAACCAATTTTATTTTTTCTTCTAACAGATCTAATTTTTCATATGGTATATAGTAGCTATTTCCTAAAATATCGCTAACCCTTAAACCGTTAGCTAATTTTTCATACTTGAAAAAATAATTTTCAAGTAGAACATAAAACAACGGATTAAAGTCCTCAGTAAAATACTTAACTCCATTAGTCTTACGTAAAAAATTGACATCAACCCCCAGGGCGTCGGCTAATGGTTTTAGCGTTGTGTTTCTAGCGTTTTCGGGATCCTCACGAGTTAGCGTATATATAGTATTTACGGGTATACCGCTTTTTTCTGATAATTCTTTTAGGGTCAATCCCTTTTCGGAACATAAATCCTTTATATTTTCACCTATTGCCATGAAAATATTTTAATTTGAAATTAACGGAAAGTACAAATTAATTAAAGCTTGATTTTCGATTAACTTTAAATTAATATTTAATTAATGAAAGGAGTTATAAAAATGCTTACAGTAGACAAGAAAAAAATAGAGACACTACAGGCTAGAAATGGAATTCCGTCGGAAGAGTTACCGACCATAACGGGGCTATCCTGGCTAACGATCCAAAACATGAAGAACGGCAAGCCGTGCCGACCTACAAGTGTACACAAGTTAGCTAAAGCGCTGGGCGTTGACGTAACAGAACTACTTAAAGGAGACTAACAACATGAGAGAGACCTATACAGGGCATTGTGTAACCGTGTTAGAGGCCAGCAAGATCATGAAGAAAAGTCCGCAATACGTCCGACAGGGCATACGGTCCGGAGCGCTTCCAATTGGTAAGGCTATAAAGTTAGACGGCAGCAGTAAATACACGTACTACATAAGCCCTAAGTTATTAAGGGACTATACAGGAGCGCACTTAAATGAATGAAATAAAAATTCATGGTGAAACGCCTGTCTCTTACACGGCTAGCGATATACCGCGCTATGCTAGAGCGCTAGCTTTAAGCGGTTTTAGAGTGTTTCCTTTAATTCCTGGTGATAAGCGCCCAATGATAGCCAGATGGCAAGAACAAGCAACAAATAGGCTAGAACAAGTCTCTAGCTGGTGGCAGATCCACCCCACCGCCAATATAGGCATAGCGACGGGCAACGGGCTAACGGTAATAGATGTGGATACCAAAGAGCATAACGGCGGCAAAGGCGCCGACGGGGAAAACAGTTTATTAGAATGGCAAATCTTTAACGGTTATCTACCGCCTACATTAACCGTGTTAACGCAAAGCGGAGGCAAGCACCTATACTACTTAACTGAGAAGGACTACCACAACAAGGCCGGCCTATTGCCAGGAATTGACGTTAGAGGCACCGGCGGTTATGTAGTTGCACCGGGTTCAATGATTAATGGCAAGCCCTACCGCATTATAGGGGACGTATTCAGTGTAAAGCCCGGAGGTGAAGAACTAGCCCATCTAATGGAAGAAGAGCCCGAGAACGAGCCGAAAGCACCACCAGGAACCGGGGAAACGCTTATACCTCAAGGACAACGAACCGACTACCTAATAAGACAATGTGGAGCCCTACAGGATGGCACCAAGTCAAAGGAAACCATAAAAGATCTAATAGCCGTAATTAACCAAAATCAGCTTGAAACACCGCTAACAGATGCCGAACTAGAGAAAGAGGTTTACCCATGTTTAGAGCGTTTCAAGGCGCACCCACCAAAAGCAATAAGCGCCGAACAAATGGCACTAGCTAAAGGCGTTAACCTGGTATCGTTTGAGCAATTGCACTATAAAACGATAGAATGGCTAATACCTGGGTATATTCCTAAAGGCTGCATAACCATTTTAGGAGGCGACGGAGGACAGGGAAAGACCTCACTATGGTGTAACATAGTTAGCGCTATATCATGCGGAAAAAACAGCATATAAGACCGTTCTACGCGATTAAACAGTCACGACATATAACGTGTATTCAGTGGCGAGGACGACCCCGAGAGCGTGCTCAAAAAGCGCCTAATAGAGTACCAGGCAGACGAGAAAAAGATATACACGCTAAGGCTAGACGATAGCGTGCTAGAGAGTATAACCATAGGCGGGGAGTTATTACCCGAGATGGTAGAGCAATACAAGCCCCTGTTAGTTGTATTGGATCCAATACAGCAGTTTCTTAAAGACATAGACATGTCTAAAAGAAACGACGTACGAAGAACACTGCAAACGCTAGCCTCACTAGGCAAGCAGTACGGCACCAGCTTTCTTCTTGTGGTCCATACCAACAAGAGGGACAAAGTGGCAAGTTTTAGGGATAAGCTAAGCGATAGCGCCGACCTATGGGACATAGCAAGAAGCGTTCTAGCAGTTGGAAGAACCCAAGACGGTACCGGCTTTATATCGCAAGAAAAAAGCTCATACAGCGCGCTAAACGATACTATTTTATTCACGTTTGAAGGGTTAACCATAAAGCCCACCGGAACGGATTCAAGGCACTATGTAGAGCTTACAACAGGGCGCAAACAAGCCAACAAGCAGCAAGAACGCGAGGACGTCAAAGAGGATATACTTTCCTTCCTGGAGATAAACGACAACATAGAAAAGCGGTATCTATTGGAACACATGCAGACAAACGGCCACACGGTCAACATGGTAAACAATGCCATTAAAGACCTTAAAGACACCAACCAAATAGAAATAGTTAAACGCGCCGACGGCTACGGGAACGGCGTTAAAACATTCGTAAAATTAAGAAAGGAATACCAGAATGAAGAACTATGAAGAAACAATCCTAAATGGATTATATGAAATCAATGAAAAGGCTATCGAGCTTAAAAACACTAAAGATGCAGAGCTACACAAAGCCGAGAATACATACAAAAGCCAAGCGTTGGAAAGAGCTAGAGCAAGTATCGAGGAAAACTACACAAGCGCCATCAGAGAGCTAACATCAAAAGAAAGAGCCTACTTAAGTACACTCAATACAGCTATACGCCGACAGGTAAGCGAAATCGCTACAAAGAGCCTAACAGATGAAGAAATTACCGATATGGAGTTTATCAAGGCCTACGGCATCAAAAAGATGCAGAACAACCCTATTTTGTTTAATATGTACCTGGAGAAGCACGGTAAGAGCTTTCCATTCAGAACCCTTCTTGCTTCGGATGGCGTAAACCTAGATAATACATCTATCCCACTAACTGAAATTGATAATTTATTTCAGTCTTGCGAGTATTACCTCACTAACATTGAAACATGCGATACATACGCTCAGAGCCTAGATAGCGCCGTAACTTTGGATACCCGCGTGGGATCTATTTCCAGGAATGGCTATTATATCGATAATTTTATCAATACATACACAGAGGGCTAAGCACATGAAAACACTACACTACTACACCGCTTTAATAGCTATGATTAATAGTCTGGACGACCAAGGACTAGAAAAGGCCTATGTGCTTATACAACGCCTTTTCCTAAGGTATGGCGTACCAGGTAAAGGCGCCATAAAGGAATATGACGAGAAAATGAGCCAGCTTAAAGGCTTGCTGAACCTATGAAAAAGAAAAATATACTTGATAGAATACTAGACGATCTAGAAATAGATCTGGATAACTTCGAGATTGATACAGATTTCGTGATTGATACAGATTTCGAGATTGATACGGATTTCGAGATTGATACAGATTCCGAGATTGATACAGATTCCGAGATTGATACAGATTCCGAGATTGATTCAGATTCCGAGATTGATTCAGATTCCGAGATTGATTCAGATTTCGATATTAAGCTATAAAAGAGCCCCTACTAAAAGGGGCTTTACTTCCTGGAGGCACACACATGAAGCTACCAAATAACTATGGATCCATTGTTAAACTAAGCGGAAACAGGCGCAAGCCTTACGCCGTTAGAACCACTGTAGAATGGAAATACAACGCAAAAAAAGATACTTACACACAAGTAAAAAAGTATATAGGCTACGCCAGTACAAGAGAGGAGGCGCTGGAGCTGCTAGCAGAGTACAACCGGAGGCCCTTCAATCTTGATAATAAAGGCGTTACCTTCAAGGAAGTATTTACCGCCTGGTATAAGGAATATGCAAATAATGAGAGCGTCTCTAGGTCGTCTTTAACGAGCTATAAAGCCTCGTTCAAGGCGGTTACGTGCTTGCACGATAGGCCTATCAGAGAGCTAAAAACGCAAGATCTGCAACAAGCGATAGACACGTGCGGTAAAAACTACCCGACATTAAAGAAAATAAAGCTATTAATACAACAAGTTTACAAGTATGCCCTGAAAAACGACATATGCAGCAAGAACTATGCCGAGTTTATCAACATACAGCAATACAAGGAAAAGAACCCAAACGCCATAGATAGAGAGCCGTTCACACAAGAAGAGATAGCCACATTATGGAAAAACTCTAGAAATAGAGTGGTGCAGATAGTTCTTATATACATATATACGGGGCTACGTGCTCAGGAGCTTACAGACCTAAAGAAAGAAAATGTTAACTTGTTTGATAGAGTTATTCATGTAGTTGAAAGCAAGACAGCCAGCGGAATAAGAGTTGTACCTATAGCGGACAAAATAGCGCCGTTTATAGCTGATCTAATGGAAGAACCCGGGGACTACCTAATACAGGCCAAAGGAAAGCACATTCAATACTGGAACATGCTAAACACGTATTTTAAGCCGTGTATGGAGGCACTAGGTATGCACCATTACATACACGATACCAGACACACATGTGTAAGCCTGTTAACGCTAGCAGACGTCAAACCGGTTACCATAAAAAAGATAGTCGGCCATAAGGGCGCCATGTCATTAACTGAAAGAGTATATACACATCTGGACTATAAAGAATTATTAACAGCGATTAACAAAATATGAAAAAAGGCAACCTGCTACCTGCTAGAGTTGCCTTTTTTGTGTTTCCCACACTAATACACTATACTGCTATACCAATATTCTAGCATATATAAGATCTAAAGCAATACCAGGCAATAACGACCACACACGAACCCGGCAAGCATTTAAAGCCGGGCTTTATAGCGAGACAAAGTACAAAAAACGCATTTTCAAAGAGAACAAGCACTTTAACCAAAACGGCTAGGTGACACCTTCCAATACTACACATTTGCAAACTTTTACCGAGAACATTATTTTCTTTCAAATGTGAGGGAAAAATGTTAAAAAAGCCCATGAATAAAGGGCTTGTCACATTTTGAAATGGATTTTTAAAAATTTGCAAATGTGGAGCATTTTTCAAAAACCTTCAAATGTGGGCGTGTAGCCTACTTGTAGCCTACTTGTAGCCTACTGAGGGCGCCGGAGGGTGCCGGAGGACGCCGGAGAGCAACAAAAAAAGCTCGAGTATACGAGCTTTTCTGCATTTTCCAAACTGAATAAATTAACGCTTGGAGAATTTGCACCTGCAAATAATCCGCATAAATAAAGGAGTTGTGTTAAAAATTGCTACACGTTGCCATTGACGCAACTCCTAAGAAAACTTTTCCCTAATAAATCAATTTAAAACGTTACATAGCCATACCGATTGGAATGGCTGATGTGAAAGGATAATAGAATGCAAAAATGTAAAGTAATTGCCATTGCAAATCAGAAAGGTGGTGTAGGCAAAACAACCACCACTCTGAATCTTGCAATTGGTTTAGCAAAGAACGGATTTCACGTTCTTACCGTGGATTTTGATCCACAAGGCGATCTCACCTCATCCCTTGGTTGGAAAAATAGCGATGAGATGGATCACACTATAGCTAGTATGATGGATTCTACCATAAAAGACAATGATGCAAATTTTGTAGGTACGGTACTTCATCATCCGGAAGGAATCGATGTTATTCCTTCAAATATTGATCTATCAGATTTTGAAACCAGATTAGTGAATGAATTTGACAGAGAAAACATATTAAAAAACTGCCTTGCTCCAATAAAGGAATCTTATGACTATGTACTAATAGACTGCCCTCCTTCTCTAGCAATGCTTACAATCAATGCTTTATCTGCAGCGGATGAAGTTCTTATTCCTGTTCAGGCACAGTATTTGCCTGCAAAAGGTATGACAAAACTTCTAAGAACTGTCAGCAAAGTTCAAAGGAAAATTAACAACAATCTCAAAATTGCTGGTGTTGCAATCACACTTGCAGATATGAAAACAAACCTTGCCAAAGACACTATCGAGATGATTCATGAAAATTTCGGCCAGCACTTTAAAGTTTTCAACTCTGTTATTCCTGTTGCCGTCAAAGCCAGCGAAGCTACTGTCAGTGGAAAAAGCGTATATTCCTACGCAAGAGATTCTAAAGTTGCAGTCGCTTATGACGAACTCACTAAAGAAGTTATACATGCAAGCAAAGAAAAACGAAGAAGTGACTTAATACGATAGGAAAGAGGAAATAATGAGCAAGAATAATCAAGTATTGTTAACTGGAACGCTCCATACAGATATTGAAGTAAAACAATCGACCAAAGGACAATCTTTCGCCAAATTTCAGATAGCCTGTTCTCGCGAAGCCGGAACATGGAAAGATTACATCAGTTGTATCGCCTGGGGTAACCTTGCAGATCAAATGTACAACCTAAAAAAATCCACTCCAATCACCATCAAAGGCAGTATACAAACTGGATCCTATATGAAAGATGGAAAGAAAATATATACAACAGATGTTCAGGTGACAGATATCACTCTTATAGGATGTGATCAGTATGAATAGACTCAATTTGAAAAAGTGCCCGATTTGTGGTGAAAAGCCTACCATTGAAATTTCCTGGAGTAAGCCCAAAATTCATGGACGATATGGATACAAAGCAGTTTGCATCCACTGTAATAACGAAACCGCAACATTTGCAAACTATAAGGATGCAATTGGAGCATGGAATATGAGACTCTGCACTAATGCAGATCAATTAAATCTCTTCAATTATATGGAGAATGCTCATGAGTAAGAAATTCGAATTTGGACTACCTTCTTATGATTCATTATTCTCAACTGAAGAAGAACGACAAGATGAAAGATTAGAAAAAGTCATTTCTCTACCTATTAATAATATAAAAGATTTCCATGATCATCCCTTCCATGTTGAATTAGATGATGACATGCTGAAGTTAATTGATTCCATTAAAGAAAATGGAATGCTGATGCCTGCCTTAGTACGTCCTACGAGTGATGGTTCCTATGAGATGGTTTCAGGCCACAGACGTAAATTTGCCATGAATTATCTCGGCATGAAGGAAATGAACGTCATTGTTCGTGATCTGGATGATGATCAAGCAACCATATTAATGGTAGACAGCAATATTCAGCGCGAAAACATTCGACCTAGTGAAAAAGGATATGCCTATAAAATGCGACTGGAAGCAATGAAACATCAAGGAAAGAAAACAGAAGAATATCAGTACGAAGAATTAGGAATTGAATATAGTAAAACAGCTTGTGGTCAAGTTGGCCACAAGTCTATCGATATCCTTGCAAATAACATTGGTGAAAGCAGAAAACAAATCCAACGCTTTATTCGTTTAACATATCTGATTAAACCATTGCAAGACATGGTGGATGGATGCCATGAGAATGAAATCAAGATTGCTTTTAATCCTGCTGTCGAACTTTCATATCTAACAGAAAGTGAACAAATTGAGCTGGCAGATGCCATCATTGAAAACAATCGAACACCATCCCTTGCACAATGCCAGGAATTCAAAAGATTAAGCCATGATGGTCAGCTAACTACAGAGTTCATTATCGAAACGATGGAAGCAGAAAAACCAAATCAGAGAGAAAAATTATCATTCCAGATGAAAGAGATAGATAAATATTTTCCAAAAGGATACTCACCAAATAAAAAGAAAGATGTCATTATTCGACTATTAGATAATTGGGTAAAGAAGCGTGAACGGGAGGATGCAAGATAATTGCACATGCGCCACACAAATTTGCACCTGCAAAATGAAGACAGGATTCTAAGGGGTTGCCTGTCTTGCCAGGTGCAACTGTGACTCATGGTTTCCCCCTAAAACCCCTTTCCAACCTAACCAAGTATATTTACCTAACCAAAGAATAGACCCACTATACTGTGGATAAGTATTACTGCAGTAGTAGAAAAAATACTACTAGAGAGAATTTACTATGAACAAAAATAAAATATTTGAGAATCTGAAAAAACTATTGAAGAAATCTAACAAGAAAAAATATATTGCACTTCTTGTTGTACTTTTGATTGCTGTTATCTCTTGGATCATTGTGACATTTAAAATGCAACCAAAGGAAACAGAAATACATCTTGAAGTTTTAACTAAACAGATAACGTATTCTGAAAATGCAACACCTGTGGATCCAATGAGCCTTGTACAAATCACACGCGATAAACAATCAAAGAAAACGAAGAAACCATTTATTGAAGAAGGATTAAAAGTCAGTTGTTATCCAGAAGTAATTGATACGTCCAAGATTGGTACTGTTGAAGTATGGTTCACCGTAGTTGATGAGAATAACCATGATAGTACGCAAAAGGTTTCAGCAGAATTTGAAGTAATTGACGAGAATACGCCAAAATTCGAATTAAAAAGTAAAAGTATTACGATTCAAGTAGATGACAAATTTGATCCGTCTTCTTTCGTAAAAAATTCAAGTGGTGCAGAATTAGTAGAAACGCAACCTGAAGCAAAAAGTGATGGCACATATGATGTTGCATGGTATACCATCACTTCTAATGTCAATTCAAAAAAAGCTGGTTCTTATTCTGTGAACTATCATGTCGTAGGAACAAATGGGACTTCTGCTGATTTTGACTTAAAAGTTAAGGTTGAAGATAAGAAAACTACAGAAAAAGATGCTCCAAACGAAAAATCCAAATCATCTACAACTAACACTACAAATCCGAAGAAAGTAACTGATTCTTCAACTTCAACTAACATTTCAAAAAGCAATAACACGCCTGCTAACAACAATTCTTCTGCACAGGTAACTGGTGGTGATTCATACAACGGCAAAGAACAAACAGTTGGTTGCACAGTAACAAAAGTTCATCATGATGCAATTACCAAAGAAACAAGTTATCAGGTATGGGTAGAAGATCAACCTGAAACAACAGAAACCTATCTTCAATGTAGCTGTGGTTCACGTTTTAATACCCAGGAAGAAGTGATGGCACATATTGATTCTATGGAACAACAAGAGGATTATGGGCATACATATTCTGTTGTAACTAATACCATACCAGCAACAGGACATTATGAAACTAAAACATCAATCGAAATAATCACACCAGCCTATGATGAAGATGTTTGCAAATAACGATTGAAAAAGCAATAAGTCCTAAACCTTTCAAATCATTTAAGGATGGTCGAACTTACTTTCACCATCCTTTTCCATTCCTTTTTTTACATAGAGAAACAGTCTCAGTTTTTCTATGTAGGAGGGAAAGTATGGAACGAATCAGAGACTCGTAAATGTAATTCATTCACGCTTGAAAACAGATTTAATGAAAGGAAAAAGACAATGAAGAAAATAATAAAACAAATAAAAAATGGTCTTCTCACTGTTCTGGTTGCAATAGGCTCGATTGTCTCAACACCTTTAGCAGGAACACTTGTCACAGAAGTAAATGCACTCAATTCTTCGGGCAGTTATGCTTCAACTTTTGATGCAGGAGTAGGACTTGTAGGCCCTCCATATAGCACCGCTAATAGACTGGGGCCTAACAGTTTTGACTGTTCAGGTTTTGTAGATTACCTGTATCACATAACTGGAATTGATGACACTCCCTACGATGCACGTTGGACGACAGTAGCATGGTGCAATGATCTTCAAAGCACTAGCGGTGTTACATGGAGCGATGGAACACTTGGAAACATCAGCTCACTTCCAGCTAACAAAGGCGACATCATTATGTTTTATGCAGACAGCAGCTATTCTCTTGCTTCTTCACAACATATGGGTGTTCTAGCTGACAACAATACAATGGTCAGTGCAGTTTATCAGGGTGTAACTGTTCAAGGATTAACTACAGCTGTAAATGGACATCTTTATGTTCCTGCTGGCCACAAAGATGGAACATATATTCGTATTTACCATTTACCATCCGACAGAAATATTACGATTAATGCTTCTAAAGCATCTGGAAACACATCCATTACAGATACCTGTGTTCACGCTTATTCTTTAAATGGTGCGGTCTATGGCATTTATAAGTCTCAATCTGATGCTGATAACAATGTGAACGCTGTCGGTCAGCTGACAACAGATACAAATGGAAAAGCTTCCACAAGTTTCAGGGTATCTCAGGATACAAAGCAACTGTGGTACAGAGAACTGACTGCTCCAAAAGGATATTATTTGGATCCCACTTCTCGTGCATTCAATATTGGAGATTCCGATACAGTGAATCTGAATTTCACAGATCAACCAGGAAATGACCCTTTTCGTATCACTCTTGTAAAGGTCAGTGAAGATATTCCTGTAACAGATGAAAATACAGCTCCATTATCCGGTGCTCAATTTACCATCAATTACTATGATGAACAGTATGCAAATCTGGAAGATCTTCCTGCCAAGCCAACAAGATCCTGGATTGTTGCAACAAAATATGACAACAACCGTTATGGTGCAATGTTAAGTGAAGATTATCTAGTTGATGGAAGTGATCCGTTATTCTATGTAGGAAAGTTTGCAACAATTCCTGTAGGAACGATTACCGTTGAAGAAACAAAGGTACCTGATGCAAAGTATACTGATGAAAATGGTGTTGATCGAGATATCTATTCCATCACAAATAACTTCTATGCAGGAAAGATCCAGCTGAATCAAAAAGATGGAAAAGTCATCATGCACATCACGCTCAACGAAAAGGGTGATCTTGCCAACCTCCGTGGAGGTAATGAGTATACCGTTTCCGAAAAACCAAATAAAGGTGGTTTTAAAGTTTCAAAAATTGATGATGAAACAAAACTGAACACTCCTCAAGGAAATGGAACTTTCTTAGGTACTACCTATCAGGTGATCAACGAAAACACCTATTCTGTCGGAAATGGATCTGAAACATTTCAGCCAGGTTCTGTAGTCTTCGAATTTTCTCTAGATGAATATGGAAAATACGAATCTGCACCAGATGCACTTCAAGTAGGAAAATATACAATTCGTGAGAGCACTCCACCTACAGGTTATTTGAATGCAGGAATTACTGAACAGACATTTGAAATCACAGAAAATGGCCAAATAGTAAATCTGACTTATGATACAGACAAATCTTTTACAGAAAAGCCAATCCGTGGAGGATTCAACATTCAAAAAAATGATACAGATACTGGTACTTATGCACAGGGAGACACAGATCTGACTACTACATTTCGCATCATAAACACCGGAACAAATCCAGTCTGGATTGACAGTAATGGAGATGGTCTAGTAACAGATGATGAACTCTTTGGTAATGGTGCGGCGATTAAACTTCCACAATCATTTGTAACTACAGGTACTGCCAATACACTGGATGGCACATTCATAACGGATGCAAATGGTTTCTTTGAAACTACAGCAAATGCCCTTCCATTTTCTACCTATCATGTAGAAGAAGTTATTCCACCAGCAGGATATGCAACGGATGGTAATTCTATTACTGAAACTGATTTTACAATTGATACAGATCAGGAAATCAAAGAGCTGAAAACAAACATCTATAACGATGTCTATACAGGCACTTTCGATCTTCTGAAAATGATCAATTCTTCAAACAACGGTCATTCTACAACTTCCAAGCCAGAAGCTGGAATAGAGTTTACTGCATTATTAAAAAAGACAGTAGATGAGAAATTCAATGGTGATTTTGCTGAAGCATATGAAGCAATCTTCCATGAAAAACCAAATGAGAAAGATCATGTAACGCCAGATGATTCAAATGATATCTTGAATGACGATGGAACTATTCTCTTCTCCAAGAAAGAATACGATGTCCTCACTACAAACAACAGTGGCATGGCTTATTCAAGAGATCTTGCCTATGGAGAATACTATATCTATCAGACTTCTCATACAGACAGTGTTCAAAACTTTGAAGGAAATGTAACCACATATGAAGGTACAACTTTTAAGGTAACAAAAGAACATCAGGATCCAATTCATTTCTATGTAACTAACCTTCCTATGCTTTACAAAGTAAAACTGGTCAAGGTTGCTACACAAACTGGTGAACTGATCACATTAAACAACACTTCTTTTAAAATCAAGAATTCCAATGGAAATTACCTCACACAGAAAGTAGGAAATAAAACATACGACACTTTCACAACTGTCACCAAAAAGATGGTAGTAGATGCGGAAAACGGCAAAAAAATCACTGTAGATACCGGTACTTTCGTATCTGAAAATCCAGATGCTGATGACAAGGCTACAGCATATACAGCCTTAGGAGTAGAAGCTGGAAAGTATACATTAACAGAAGTAAAGACACCTGAAGGTTTTGTAACTTCTGAAGATATTCCATTTGAAGTAAAGGAATCAGCCATTACAGAAGTAGATGAGTATGGTGAAAACTTCATTACAATTCCCGTAAACAATGATCAAATTACAGGAAAGCTTATTATCAATAAGGATGTGTCCACATGGCCTTCTGATAAAACATTTATCAATCATGAAGATCTTTCAGGGATTGGATTTACTTTAACAGCTGCTGAAGATATTTTAGATCCAGCAAATGGGGAAGTACTTGTTAAGGCAGATCAGCCTGCAGTAAGAATTGCAAATGCTGATGCTCAAAATGTTGATGGCATCAATTCTTCCAGATATGAAACCGTCGGAGAAATTTTTGTTGATAAGGATGGAAAGGCAAGCGTTAATAACCTTCCATTAGGAAAATATACATTAACAGAAACAACTGTACCTGATGGAATCATTCCATCTGATCCAATTGAAGTAGAATTCAAGCAGGAAAATGGAAATACAGAAAAAGCGGTTTATCCTGTCACAGAAAAGATAGGTAATGATACAACAAAAGTCATTTTCAAGAAAACGGATGTTGCCGGCAAGGAAATCGGTGGTGCAAAGATGAGCCTTACAGATTCTTCAGATAACACAATTGTGGAATGGACTTCTGAAGAAGGAAAGGACTTCCGTGTAGAAGGATTGAAAATTGGAGAAAGCTATATCCTTCATGAAGATCTTTCACCACTTGGCTATGTCAAAGCTTCCGATTTGCATTTCACGGTTCATGAAGATGGTTCAGTTACTGAAGAAACAATGATAGATAAAGTTGTAACCATTGATAAGACGGATGGAGAAGGAAATGAACTTCCAGGAGCAAACATCAACATCACTGATGAAGATGGCAATGTTGTAGATGCATGGACATCTTCTGACACACCGCATCCTGTCAACAATCTTGAAGAAGTAAGAACCTATACATGGCATGAAGATTACAGTCCTGATCTTGTAGGATATTACTATGCGGAAGATTATACATTTACAGTAACCAATGAAAAGATCAATGTTGCCTACGAAATGGTCGACTCCCCTATTCGCTATCAGATTGCAAAAGTAGATGATAATGGAAACTATGTAAAAGGTGTCACTTTGAAATTGACAGATATTTCTGATTTGAATAATCCTGCAGAAATCGAACTTCCAAACAATGGAGTAACAGAAGATCGCCCGTTCCTGTTAGATAAAAAGCTAACAGCAGAACATACCTACGAACTTGTCGAATCTGAATATGTTGCTGGTGTTTATAAGGCAACTTCACTCCAGTTTACTGTTCCAAAGTATGGGAAAGCAGATGTAACTACCATCACAATGGAAGATATCACAACTTCTATTGCCGTCACAAAATTAGACAATCATGGAAATCCAGTTAAAGGCGCACATCTTTCCGTCCTTGAAGCAACAGAAAAGGAAGATGGAACGATTGTACCTGTATCAGATGATGAAGGAAATCCAGTATCTGTTTATAACTGGATTACAAATGACAGATATGAAGATATTTCATCTTATGTAAAAGGCAGCAATGAAGAATCCGGTAACGTCTGGTACATCCTAAAAGAAACAGAAACACCATTTGGATTTAATACGATGGAAGATATTCCATTTACAGTTACTGGTACGCAAGACCAGCATCAGGTAATTGTCGGAACAGATAGCAGAAAGAATTACTATGTTTCAGCTTTAAAGGTCGATTCTGATGATGAAAGCAAAAAATTAGAAGGTGCAGAATTCACTCTCTATACCAAAGATAATCAAATTGCAAAAGATACAAACGGTAAAGCTTGTGTAAGTACAACTGATAAGAATGGCCAAGTTACATTTCATGTTGAATATAATGGCGACACTTCTGGGTATTATCTAAAAGAAACGAAAGCTCCATCTCACTATCAGCTCAATACTGACAAGTTCGAAGTTCAATTATCTGAAGATTATGACTTTGCATCGAATAACCCAATTAAGATTTCCGTTAAAGATAAACAGATTCCTTCTGTTCAAACAGGCGTACAGACTCATATTCCTGCATATTTAGTTGGTCTTATTACCTCTATTGGACTGATCAGTTTCTTAATTCGGAAACGATTCGCAAAATAGCATTTACTAAAGTCCATATCTATAAATCAGATATGGACTTTTCTCACTTATAAAGAAAGGAAAAGTTATGTCTACATTTAAAATATATACCACTCCTACTTATGAGGAGTTTAAAACCTATGTAAAAGACAACATTCTTCAATATTTACCAGAACAGTTCCAAAATTGCACTGTTGATATTCAAACCATTACCCATGCCAACAATTCTTATGAAGGACTGGTGATTAAAAATGATGATACTACAAATCATTCCCATCCAATCATTAATTTAAACCAAGCATATGCCATTCTGGAAAACAATATTTTACCAATGGAAGAAGTGCTCCATCATTTAACAGACTATGTTTCCTCTGGCGGAATATCCTTCACAAATGATGCAATGTACACTTTGGCCCATTTGGATTCTTTTGAAGATATAAAACCAAATCTATTTATCAAAGTATGTGACAAACAAGTAGCTGCAGAGTATCTCTTAGATAAACCACATTTTGATATGCTTAATCTTTCTGCAACTTTTCACATTCGCTTGGATCAATCAGAAGCTTCAATATCTTCTTTTCCTGTTATTAATGAATATCTAAAAACATGGGATATTTCAGAACTTGATCTATTTAAAATGGCAATTGATGTCTGTCAGAACAGATCTCCTCTTTCAATTATTCCCTTAGGAGATATGTTAGGACTTCCATCCCCTGTTCCAATGTATGTTTGCACTGGTTCACAGAAACTGAATGATGCTGCTGTACTATTTTATCCGGAAACATTAAAACATATTTCTGAAGAAGTAAAAGATAACTACTATGTTTTGCCTTCATCTATTCATGAATTAATAGTAGTTCCTGAATCAGCAGGAATAGAGCCGCATCGATTAGAAGAAATGGTGCATAACGCAAACCGTACAGTTGTAGATTCTAAAGATTTTCTCAGTGACACAGTTCTCTATTACAACAAAGATACCAGAATACTTATGCCTTCACGAAAACATGAACAAGAAATTTCGAAGAAACACGCATCAATGGAGCACTGAATTATGGCGATAAATAAAAGCAACGAAGAAATTAATAAAGCATTTGAATTGATTGAAAATGGTGTTCATTCTTTTTTAGATTCAGATAACTACAAAAAATATCTATCATTTCTGTCAAAGTTTCATGCGTATTCTTTGAACAATACAATTTTAATTCTTTCACAACGTCCGAATGCTTCTTTGGTTGCAGGATATCAAGCATGGAAAACAAATTTCAACAGACAAGTCAACAAAGGTGAAAAAGCAATGCTTATTCTGGCTCCCTGTCAATCTTTTATCACTCATGAAGTTGATAAAAAAGATGAAAATGGGAATATTCTCCTAGATGATTCAGGCAAACCAATAAAAGAAACGAAAGAAGAGAAAGTTCTCCATTTCAAAACCGCAAAAGTATTTGATATTGCACAGACATCTGGAGAGCCAATACCAGAAATGATTCATGATTTACGAGGATCTTCCAAAGAAATTGTTGCTTTGATTGAATCCATTCAAGAAATAAGCACAATTCCAATTACATTTAAATCACCAGAAGAAGAATCTTTGTTCAAATCCGGAGTAAAAGGCTTCTACACTCCTTCAACTGACTCTATTGTTATTAACAAGACCATGGAGAATATGCAAATTGCCAAAACGCTTGTTCATGAATATGCTCATTCTCGCTTACACAAAGATTCCAATAAGACAGTAGATCAAAAAGAAATCGAAGCAGAATCGTTAGCATTTGTCATATGTGATCATTTCAACATTGATACTTCCGATTATTCTTTTGGATATATTGGTTCCTATGCACAAGAGGATACTTCAAAGCTAAAAACAATTCTCAGCAATATCAAAAATGAAGCACACGCGATAATCCAAACTATAGAACCAGTATTCCAGGATAAAGTATTGGAAATGGAAAACTATGAAGCTTTAAAAACCATTGCTTCACCTATTCTTACAGGAGAAGCAATGTATATCAAATATCAAAAGAACGGATTTATGGATCTGAACATTGAAAATATTAGTGATAATCGTATTGCAATGTCACAGAACTACGTTATGAATGGTGATCTAATGGCGGATCCAGACGTAGAAATGATTGTAGATAACAAAAAACAAAGAGTATATCCACAAACCTATCAGCAAGATACGTTAGGTATTTATCAGGCTGTAGAACATGATCCTGATTTACAATCTGATCTCAATATATTTATGAAAGAATGGCTGTCAAATATTAAAGACAATCATTTCAAAGTATCTGAAATTCATACTGAAGAAGCAGTATTAAAAACATCTGAAAATCTTCAGAAAGTTCGTTCTTTCTGCAAGGAACATGGCATTGCTTTTATGTCTCCAAAAAGCAAGGAGCAAGAACGATGAGCCGATACATTCCTAAAAAACAGTTAGTAAATATCCGCAAAATATCTGCCTATGACTATCTGAGTAACTATAATCCAGATATACTTGTCCATCTTTCAAAAGATGTTTATTGTACAAAGGAACATGATTCACTTCATATTTCTCCACGTGGCTGGAGTTGGTGGTCTAAGGGAATTAAAGGGGTTTCTGCTATAGATTATTTCGTCTGTGTGGAAGGATACAGTTTTCTTGATGCATGTCATATTATTATGGATACTATAAAAACGACACCAATGATAGTGCAAGAATCAGATAAATCAATTTCAAAAAATACATTTACTCTCCCTGAAAAAGATGACAACAATTTCGAAGTATTTCGTTATCTCTGTAAAGAGAGAAAGATTGATAAAGATGTTGTTGCTTACTTCATCAGCAAAGAACAAATCTACCAGGATAAGAAGTTTCATAATGTTGTCTTTGTTGGCTACGATGGAACAAGACCAGCATATGCATTTAAGCGTTCAATCACAGGCAACTTCAAACAAGATGCGTCTGGAAGTGACAAAGCATACAGTTTTTCTTTCAAAAATCCTGAAAGTGATACGTTACATGTATTTGAGGCTGCCATTGATCTTCTTTCCTATATGAGCCTACTTCGTATGAATCACATTGATTTTCGAAAAGATAATTGCTTATCTTTAGCCGGTGCAACAAATGCTGAAGTACTTCCAATGGCATTGAAAGTTTTTTTAACAGATAACAAGAATATCAAAACCATTCAGTTTCACCTGGATAATGATATTGTTGGGATCGAATCCACAGAGAAAATGATGAATGTTCTTTCAGGAACATACAACTGTATCAACAAACCTCCACGATATGGAAAAGATGTCAATGAGGAATTGCAAATCTGCTCTCTAAAATTATCGAAAAATATTATGGTAAAATAGACAATAAGAATAAGATAAATCGGAATTTTTAGGAGGGAAAAGATAATGAAACATAAAGTAAAAGTAACAGTTTTAGACAAAAAGTTATATCCTGAACTGCAACAGCAATACTGTGCAGATCCTGCTTCTGGTGCCTGTCCTTGTTATAATGTGGGTGACGAGTTCGTTTTTTACCGTGACGATGAGCGGGATGACTTTTGGCATATGGGATTGAACACATTGGTTAAAACGAACGGTAACAAGGATACTATTGCTGGTGGTCCGAAAATGCCGTTTTGCTCGGAAGCATGGGATGCTATTTCACGTTATATTTACACTGGTTTACAAGGTGGTTCTATTATGAAAGGCTGGATGAAAAACGAAAATGAAATGATTACCTGCTGCTCAGATGGTACACGTCCGGTAATCTTCAAAATCGAGCGAGTTGATTACAAATAAGATATTGATAACTTCCAGTTTATCGCACTGCTTAAAAATATAATCCGTTAACTTTCTGAATCCTGTAAAGCTGACATATTTTTTTATGTTCAAAGACAGGAAAGCATTATATGATCCATCAACAAGACTTCGGTACAACGGACGTTCTCATATAGTTGAATTATATAAAGAAGAATTAAATAAGTTGCGACGAATCAACAAAAGTTTTATGAATAAATAAAACCTAAATTCATATAAGTACTCTATTGTTTGGTAGATCAATCGGAATTCACCTTCTTTCTTAATCAAGCATTGGCTAGAATCGCCAATGCTTTTCTTCTACCCGACTATCAAGAAAAACAAATATATAAAAACAGGAAGGAAAATAATGAATATGAAAAATATAAAATTTGAGAAACAGAAAATCAACAAAACAGAAATCGAAGATAAAGAATATTTAAATCTGTATTTTCGAAATATTAATTCTTTGATTTTGAAAAATCATAAGTCTTCAAGGAAGAAATTCAAATGATCAGATATGAAGATATCCTCAAGCGGATTTCAACTATTGAAAAAAAGAAAACCAGAAATGAAGAACGCATCAAAGTTCTCACGGAAGAAAACATAACCCTTTTTTCAAACCTAAAGCTCTTGAATCAGAAGAAAGAACTTTTGGAAAAAATGGAAATTGATCTAAACAATATTTTTGGTACAAGTGTGAAATCTGAAGACAGAAGACTGTCTACAGATGTAGCAAGCAACGTCTTTTGGGGACAAAAGACTAATATTTAGGGAACAATCCCTAATACCCTGTTTCTCAAAGAATGATTTAACTCGGCATGCCGAGTTAAATGCCGAGTTAAAATTTAATATTTCTAAAAGATAGCTTAATTTTATGAGCTATCTTTTTATTTTTGATGAAGGAGGATTGTGAAATGTTAAATACTATAACAATATGTTTTATCAGTTTCCTTGGTGGTGGAATGATTGGAATGGGTACAGGGTGCTTTCAACAATGAAAACAAAATTGAAGAAAAAAGAGATCAAAGTTAGATTAACAAATAAGGATTTGGATCATCTCAACAATCTGGTTAAAGAATCAAATCTATCGCGTGAATCTTATCTTCGAATGTGTATAAACAGTTTGATTCCTAGACCGGCACCAAGTAAAGAATTAATCGAAGTAATCGAAATTTTAAGAAAAATTGCTGAAGATATGAATCAAATCGCAATATCTGTTTATGCACAAAACGAATTTGATAAATCATCTTATATGCAAAACTATGAAAAACTACAAGAGCAAATCACTGAAATTATGATTTTAATTCGACAACCAATAGATATAACTACACCATTTTTAGAAACAAAAACAAACTGAAATAAATCTATTGATTTATTGAGTCATAATTTATAACATTTAGAAAAGAGGTGACACTATAAATGACTAAATATTTTGAAGATGAACATACAGAATTAAAGCGCGAATTGATTGATGAAGTTAAAAGTGAAATAATTGCTTTTCTTAATAGTGATGGTGGAACCATTTATGTAGGTGTGGACGATGACGGTAGTATTGTTGGAATTAAAGATGATGCTTCTAAAGATAAAGTAGATCTGAAATTAGGAAACTGGATTCAAGAAGCATTCTTCCCTAAACCTTCAGGATTGATTCAATATTATTTCAACAGTGATGATGTTTTGATAATTAATATTTCTAAAGGAACAAATAAACCGTACTATTTAAGAGATAAGGGGCCAAAACCTTCAGGCGTATATATTCGTGTTGGTAGAAGTAAGCGTAAGGCTAACGACGATGAAATATTACGTATGATAATGGCGTCACATAGCTACAGTTATGAAGATGATATTTCTGATGAACAGAATCTGACATTCAAAGCTTTTGAACGAGCACTCGAAGGAAATGATATACATTTAACACCTCGATTAATGAATACACTGGGTTTGAAATCTCAATCAGGGGAATATACAAACCTTGCATACTTGTTATCTGATCAATCAGAGATTGCCGTCAAAGTTGCAGAATACGATTCCGAAATGAATTTTAAAATCAAAAAGAGTTTTAAAGGCTCATTAGTAGATATTTTAAAAAACGTAGAGGAACAGGCCGAAAGACTAAATGATCTACGAGTGGTGATTGACGGAAGTTCGTTTAAGCGAATTGAAACAAAATCATATCCCGGTGCATCTATTCGTGAAATGGTTCTGAATGCAATATGTCATGCCAATTACTTTATACGTTCAAACATTAAAATTGAATTTTTCCCTGACAAGGTAAAAATCACCAGTCCTGGTGGAATATTCAACGCTTCCATGGAAGATATTATGAACGGTGTACAAACG
>CAKVLT010000026.1 GCA_934757945.1 uncultured Bulleidia sp.
GAATCTGCTGGATTTGTTAACATTCCTCAATTTCTTTCATTTATCTCTTGACTTCCTTATAGTTAAATACTCCTTTACTACAGACATTATACTTTTACATAGTAAAAAATACATAAAATTTGTTTATAATAATTGGGTAGAAAAAGGAGGGAGTTCATGTACATTGTAGATCTCTGGATTGAACATAAAATTCGTTCTATTGATAAAACATTTACATATCTGAGTGAAGAAGAAGTATTTCCTCTTTGCAGAGTCTGTGTACCTTTCCATTCTCAGAAAGAAGTTGTCGGATTTGTAAAGCAGTGTACATACACAGAGAAAAGCCTTCATGAATTAGAACAGGAAGCAGGGTATGCGTTCAAGTTTATTACACGTATTATGGATACAGAGCCTTTATTGACAACTGAACTGGAAGATGTAGCTTTATGGATGAAAGAGCAGACTTTATCCACAACTATTGCCTGCTTTCAAAGCATGTTGCCAGGTGTTATAAAACCTGGCACTTCTAAGGCAAAGGCAGTACAGGAAAAGTGGGTAAAGGTAACCGGAAAGCAGATAGCTATGACACCCAAGCAATTGCAGGCATATACCTATGTGCGCATACGAGAGGAAGTCTTATATAGTGAACTACGAAAACTGTATCCGAATATAGCCAGAGTACTGGTTGAAAAAGGATTGCTTTTGATATTCAGCAAAGATAAACAGGCAAAATGCAATGCTCACATTTCTACAGAACATGAAAAACAACTGACCTCTGTTCAAAAAGCCGCTTTTGAGGCTATCCTGAATGATTCTCATGATGTGATTTTATTACGAGGTGTTACAGGATCGGGAAAAACAGAAATCTTTCTTCAGCTTGCATCAAGGCAACTTGAAAAAGGTAAACAGGTACTATTACTTGTGCCGGAGATTTCCCTTACACCACAGATGATAGAAAGAGTACAGAACAGATTTGGACATGAACTGGCGATGTATCACAGTGCTTTAAGTCCGCAGGAAAAATATGAGCAGTATTTAAAAGTGAGAAACGGACAGGCGCGTATTGTAGTAGGAACAAGAAGTGCAGTCTTTCTCCCTTTTACAGATCTGGGGCTGATTGTTATGGATGAAGAGCATGAGACCAGCTATAAGCAGGACAAACAACCTTCCTACCACTGCAGAGATGTGGCAATATACAGAGCAGGATATCATCATTGCAAAGTGCTTCTTGCCAGTGCTACACCATCTCTGGATTCTTATGCCCGCGCTAAAAAAGGGATATATGGTCTTGTGGAAATGACAGAAAGAGTTAATCAGAGTTTGCCTGAAATTACTATTGTGAATACCAGAGATGAGATTCAGCAAAACGGTAATGTGATTCTGTCTGAAGTGTTAAAGAAAAAACTTCAGGAAAGACTGGATAAAAAAGAATCCAGTATTCTTTTGCTGAACAGAAGAGGATATATTTCCATATTAAGGTGTAAAAGCTGTGAAGACAGCATCCAATGTCCTCATTGCGAAGTCGCCATGAGCTATCACAGAGATATTCACAGGTTGAAATGTCATACATGCGGATTCGAAATGAATGTACCTAAAGAGTGCCCGACCTGTCATAGTACACAGGGATATACAACTTTTGGGTATGGCACAGAAAGACTGGAAGAAGAACTGCATGCGACTTTTCCAGGCATTACCACTTTACGTATGGATAAAGATACTACCACGCGTAAAAACAGTTATGAAAATATCTTTAAAACATTTGCACAAGGTGGAGTTGATGTATTACTTGGTACTCAGATGATAGCCAAGGGACTTGACTTTCCACAGGTGACACTGGTGGGAATTTTGCAGGGAGATGCCGGAATTCAGAGAATAGATTTCAGATCCTGTGAAACGACTTTTGACTTGCTGACACAGGCCTCCGGAAGAAGCGGGAGAAGTGATAGAAAAGGTGAGGTGGTTTTTCAGGTATTGCATCCTGACCATTATGCAGTACAATGTGCTGCATTACAGGATTATCCGTCTTTCTTTAAAAAAGAGATGCAGTACAGACATGAAGGGCAATATCCTCCTTATACATATCTTATTTCCGTTATGGTCCAGCACAGAGATGAGAATACTGCATTAAAGATTGCCATGGATATTAAACAGAATGTGACAGGGTCCTTTAAGACCATCGGTGTAGTGCAATTATTAAAACTGAGAGATTTCAGCAGATTTCGCATTCTGCTGAAAGGAAAAGACCTTGAAGAAATGCGTCATTCTTTAAGGTGCTGGCTGGACAGTAAAAAAAGCATTGAGTCCAATGCTGTCATTATTGACGTAAATCCAATGACATTGGATTAGGAAATGAGGTAGTATGCAGACTAGAGAATATGCTTTACAGGTATTACAACAGGTATTTCAGGAGAATGGATATATCTCTTTAATACTCAGAAACAGTCCTTTTCACGGTATAGATCAGGCATTTGTCAGTGAAATCGTCTATGGGACTGTCAGAAATACTTTATTAGAACAATATCAATGGGAGCGCTTTGTACAGAAAAAGGTGTCTTTAAGAACTAGACAGCTGTTGAATATGAGCGTATACCAGCTGTTCTTCATGGATAAGATTCCAGAGTATGCTGTGATTCATGAAGCTGTGGAACTTGCGAAAAAACGGGAAAAGGGATTTGTGAACGCTGTCTTACACAAAGTACTGCAACAGAGAATGATACAGCCGTCAGATCCGTGTATTCTGTATTCTCATCCAACCTGGATGTATAAATTATGGTGTGCTCATTACGGGCAGGATACAGCATTACAGATTATGAGGGCTGACCAGAAACGCTCTACTCTGTACGGACGTATCAATACTTTAAAGGTACAGAAGGAGGACCTGGAGGACACCTGCAGATTTATCAATGATTACACTTTTATCGCAGATGCCAATATCTTTCAGACAGCGGCATTTCAGGAAGGAAAAGTTTTGATACAGGATATTCATTCTGCTGCAATTCCATCTTATCTTCAACTTGAAAAAGGTATGAAAGTACTGGATGTTTGCAGTGCTCCCGGTACAAAAGCACAGCAGATAGCCATGTTGATGGAAAATGAAGGAGAAGTGATTGCCTGTGATGTATATCCGCAAAGAGTGGATCTTATCAGACAGGTAATGGAGAAAACTGGAGTGACCATATGTACACCTGTGTGTATGGATGGTACTAAAGAAAAACAGTTTGAAGAAGGCTCGTTTGACAGAATTCTACTGGATGTTCCATGTTCAGGAATGGGAGATCTTTCTCATAAACCGGAAATCAGGTATCATTTACAACCGGAAAACCTGGATGAACTGATAGAAATACAGAAAAAACTTCTTGATACAAATTGCTGTTACATAAAGAAAAACGGGATCCTGGTATACAGTACATGTACACTTAATAAAAAAGAGAATGAGACACAGATTCAACAATTTCTCAAAAGACATGAGGAATTTGAATTGCTTAGGCAGAAGACCTTCTTCCCATTTGAAGAAAATGGGGATGGGTTTTATGTTGCTCAACTTATACGTAAAGTTTTATAAAAACATGGTAGAATAGATTGGTATGCAGACAATATATGATTTTAATTTAGAACAACTACAGCAGGTAGTACAGGAATATGGTCAGAAACCATATCGTGCAAAACAGCTTTTTACGTGGCTATATCGTAAAAGAGTATTTTCTTTTGATGAAATGACAGATCTTCCGGCATCTTTTATTGAAAAGCTGAAAGAGAATTTTGTGATTCTTCCGTTAAAAGAAATAGACAGACAGGTGGCTAAGGATGGTACTATGAAATTCCTGTTTGAGATGATGGATGGTTCCAGCGTGGAAAGTGTTTTAATGCACTTTGCCTACGGAGAAAGTTTATGTGTGTCCTCACAGATAGGATGTAATATGGGGTGCAGTTTCTGTGCTTCAGGTCTTTTGAAAAAGCAAAGGGATCTGACAGCAGGAGAGATGGTTGGAGAAGTGATGTATGTGCAGAAACTTCTGGATCCAGAACAGAAACGTGTAGATAATATTGTTATCATGGGTACGGGTGAACCGTTTGATAATTATGATAATGTTATGAATTACTGCAGTATCATTAACTCTGATCACGGCCTTGCCATTGGTGCTCGTCACATTACAATTTCCACCTGTGGTGTAGTACCTCGCATTTATGATTTTGCCAATGCACATGTGCAGTATAATCTTGCTATTTCTTTACATGCAAGTAACGACGCACTGAGAAAGAAACTGATGCCTGTTGATATAGCGTATCCTATGGATGTGCTTATGAAAGCTTTAAGAACATACAGTACAGATAACCACAGAAGAATTACATTTGAATATATTCTTCTGGATGGTGTTAATGACAGTGATGAAAATGCCATTGAGCTTGCAAATGAAATACGAGGCATGAATGCTTATGTGAATCTGATTCCTTACAATCAGGTTGACGAAAATGGATACCGTTCAACAGATCCTAAGAAGGCATTACATTTTTATGATGTGCTGATGAAACATGGTGTAAAGGCGACATTACGTACAAAACACGGTGAAGATATCGATGCTGCATGTGGGCAATTACGTGCAAAACATGAAATGAACAAGGGGAATGCATGAAATATTACGGAATGAGTGACAAAGGAAAAATAAGAAAGACGAACCAGGACAGTTATGTCATTGCGACTAATGAAGCCGGGGATCTTTTTGCCATTGTCTGTGATGGCATTGGCGGCAATCTCGGAGGAGATGTTGCAAGCAGACTTGCAATCAATTATTTTTCTGTTGCTTTTTCTAATACAAAAGGTTTTAAAACCTCCAATGCCGTTAAAAAGTTTTTAAGAGAAGGTATTCAGGAAGTGAATACGCTCATCTTTGAAACAGGTAAGGAGAACCCGAAACTGCATGGAATGGGTACTACACTTTGCGGTATTCTTTTATGCCACGCAGGAAGATTTGTGGTAAATGTTGGAGATTCCAGAGCCTATTCTTTTTCTCACAATGGTCAGTTTACTCAGCTGACCATGGATCATACTTTAGTGAATGATATGATCATGCATGGAGAACTGACACCTGAGCAGGCAAAGAATTATCCAAAGAAGAATGTACTGACAAATGCTATTGGCGTATGGGAAACAGTACGCAGTGATATTGATACGCATCTGGAAGATATGGATGGGGTATTATTATGCTCTGATGGTCTGCATTCTTATGTAGATCAAAGCGTGATTCGTTCGATTGTGCTGGATACACAGATAGATCCGATTCTCCGTGTGAGAAAACTTGTGAAAGCATCTTTAGATGCAGGTGGTTTTGATAATGTGACAGCTATCTTAATTGATTTGGAGGATGATTCCAGATGAGTGCAAAGAATATGATTGCAAATCGTTATGAAGTTGTTCAGCATCTGGGACAGGGTGGTATGGCAGATGTTTTTCTTGCGGTAGACACTATTTTGAACAGACATGTTGCAGTGAAGATTTTGCGTGCTGATTTATCCACCGACACAACCAGTATCTTACGCTTTGAAAGAGAAGCACATGCGGCCACATCTCTTTCTCATAGAAACATAGTAGAAGTCTATGATGTGGGTGACTATAAAGGACATCATTACATTGTCATGGAATATGTTCAGGGAAAGACTTTAAAACAGGTCATCAAAGACAGAGCACCTTTATTGAATGAAGAAGCTGTAGATATCATGAAACAGCTTGTGTCTGCTATTTCCGAAGCGCATAAAAGAGGGATTATTCACAGAGATATCAAACCTCAGAATATTATCGTAAAATCTGACGGTACCATCAAAATACTTGATTTTGGTATTGCGACTGCCAAAGGAAGTATGCAACTGACACAGGCGAATAATGTCATGGGGTCAGTACATTATCTGGCTCCTGAACTTGCCAAAGGGGAACCTGCTACAGCACAGTCTGATATCTATGCCATGGGGATTGTGTTGTATGAAATGTTAACAGGAGATGTTCCATTTAAAGCTGATCAGGCAGTACAGATTGCTTTAATGCATATGAGAGATCCTCTGCCAAGTATTCGTCAGATAAATCCTCAGGTACCTCAGTCTTTGGAAAATGTGGTACTGAAGGCGGCGGCTAAAAACCCGAATGAAAGATATGCTTCCAGTGAAGAGATGCTTCAAGATCTTCATACATGTCTGTCATCCACAAGGGAGAATGAAAAAAGATATGTCCCTCATCCTTATAAGGGAGTTTCTGCTTCCAAACTGAAAGATTTCAATACAGGAAGACCTACGGAGGAGGAAGAGGAAGAAGACTATCCTGAAGAACATCCTAAAAAGCCAATGACTTTACTGACGAAGATTCTTATAGGTATTTTAAGTATTCTGCTGGTTATTGCAGTTGCGGTCGTACTGTATTCTTTTGATATGTTACCTGGCATTCAAAAACGAATCGAGGTTCCTTCTCTTACCTCATATACTCTGGAGGAAGCGCAGGAGATATGCAAAGATCACCATCTGGTTTTAGATACCAAAAATGTTACCTATTCTCTGACCGAAGATATAGAAAAAGGACTGATTATTTCTTCAGATCCATCGGATGGAGAGGAAGTGAAAAGAGGTACCAGTATTCAGGTAACAGTATCCAGTGGTCTTGGAGTGGTGATGCCAGACTATACCGGGGAAAATATTCAGGATGCACAGAAAGATTTGCAGAACTATCCGTATCTGACAGTGCATGCTGTGGAACAGGAAAGCGATGCGGCTTCCGGCACAATACTGAATCAGACCGGTATTGCTCCAGGACAATTATTTGATCCAAATTCTGTCAGTGAAATTACATTAGTCTATGCAAGTTATCATGAGATACAGATTCCGGATTCTATTTATGGTATGGACTATCATCAGGCAAGTGAAGAACTAAAAAATATGGGCATTAAAGTCTATGTCAGTGAAATTGACCCTTCCACTTTATCTGAAGAGGAATTGAAGCAGATAAAGGAAGAAGGTCTTGTAGGTAAGGTGAAATACTGGCAGTCTTCTGACGGAAGTACGGATAGTGTGTATACTCAAAGAGAGGATAACTATCTGACATTGTATTACTACACATATAAAGATTGAAATATATGAAAGCACAGATTATTAAGATCGTATCTAAAGAATATACTTTATATACTGAGGAAAAAGAGATTGTCAAAGCTGTACTGACCGGGAAAATACGTAAACAGGTAACACCGGTTGTCGGTGATTATGTACAGGCGGAAAAACTGCATGAGCAATGGACAGTGCAGAAAATACTGGAAAGGTCGTCATATATGCAACGACCTGCTATTGCCAATGTGAATCAGGCATTAATCATTATGTCCTGCAAGGATCCTGATTTTTCCAGTGCACTTGTTGATAGAATTTCTATCCTTGTCAAAAAAGCAGGTATCACACCAATACTGGTTGTTACTAAGTGCGATATGGGCATGGAAGGGTACATTCAGGAGTCTGTGGAAGAGTACCAGAATGGACCAATGCGTGTGATTCTGACAGGAAAGGACAGAAACTGTGAAGAGTTGGCAGAAGTTCTTAAAGGAAAGGTGTCTGTACTTACAGGACAATCCGGTGCCGGGAAAAGTTCTTTGTTAAACAGACTGGATCCTACATTCCAGCTGGCTACACAGGAGATTTCCAAAGCACTTGGAAGAGGGAAGCATACTACCAGACATACAGAATTACATTTTGTATGTGATGGATTGGTGGCCGATACACCGGGATTCTCGTCATTGGATTTTTCAAATATTTCGAAACAGAAACTTGGACAGTGTATGGTAGATTTTGAACCGTATATCGGGCAATGCAGATTTAATGATTGTATCCATCAGAATGAACCTGGATGTGCCATAAAGCAGGCAGTAGAAGAAAAAAAGATACCTTTAAGAAGATATCGTAACTATTTGGATGTGCTGGAAATTATCCAGCAAAGAAAGGAAAAGTATTTATGATTGTTTCTCCATCAGTTTTATCTTTAGATTATGCTCATTTTGAATCCCAGATTCAGGCTTTGAATGCTTCAAAAGCAGAGTGGATTCATTTTGATGTTATGGATGGTCACTTTGTGCCTAATCTGACTTTTGGACCGGATATTCTGAAAGCTTACTGCAGATCCAGTAATCTCTTTAAGGATGTACATCTGATGGTTACAGATCCTGTATTCTTTTCCAAAGTATTTCTGGATGCAGGTGCTGACAGCATCACGTTTCATTATGAAGCAACGCAGGATACACAGCAGATTATTGCACTTGCACAATCTATTCATGCAAGAGGTAAGAAAGCTGGTTTATCTATTAAACCTAAAACAGATGTATCTGCGTTGATTCCGTTTATTCCGTATTTTGATATCTTTCTGCTTATGTCTGTAGAACCGGGTTTTGGAGGCCAGTCCTTTATTCCTGAAACAACAGATAAAATCAGAGAATTAAAACAGTTGCTTGTAAAAGCAAACTCTGATGCGCAGATTGAAATTGATGGTGGTATTACTGCAGAAACAGGAAAATTATGTAAAGAAGCCGGAGCAGATATCCTTGTGGCAGGCAGCTATGTGTTTAAAAAGGATATTGCCGAGGCAGTAGAGAGTTTGCTGTAATGCGTAAAGCAGTCCTTGTTTTAAAAATGGCTGCTTCCGTACCGTATATGGAGGATGCAGAGTATATCGGTGTGGATGCAGGAGCATTGGTATGTTTGAAACAGCATATACCGATGAAATATGCGGTAGGTGATTTTGACTCTGTCAGTGAAGCAGAATGGGATAAAATCTGCATGAACGTTGAACATATTGAAAAGCTGAATCCTGTAAAAGATGATTCTGACAGTGAACATGCTATCAAAGAAGCTGTGGATCAGGGATATGAGGAAATCCTTGTCTATGGTGCTCTTGGTGGTCGAGTGGATCATGAACTGGTGAATATCCGTCTGGCTTTTAAATATCCTAATATCGTCAGATTAATTGGTGATAAGAATGTTGTGTATGCTGTAAAAGAGGGGGAATATACTTTCAAAAAGAAAAAAAGGGAGTTTATATCTTTTTTTACAGATTCACAGGCAAGGATTACTTTAGAAGGCTTTAAGTATGCTATTGCACACAGGGACATCTTTTATACAGACACGTACACTGTTTCCAATGAAGTGGAAGCTTCCCAGGCCAGACTCATAGTGGAAAAAGGAACGGTGTGCATTATAGAATCTGCTGATTAACAAGAGAGTGAGGTTATGTATGTAACTTCGCTCTTTTTTTTGAAAGAAAATAATAAAACCTGTGGAAGTGAATTCCGCAGGTTCTGAAAAGTAATAAAAAAATATCCCGCAGGATATCTTTCTATATTTTGCTTATTCGGCTGCAGCAGCTGCCTTTGCCTTCTTGCCAGCTCCTTTAAGTGTCTTGAGAGCACGAGCAGAAATCTTAACTGTCGTAGGCTTTCCGTCAACTATCATATGAACTTTCTGAAGGTTAACGTTCCACTTGCGGCGAGTTGCACGCAAAGAATGTGAACGTCTATTACCTGACATTGCTTTCTTACCGGATACGGCACAAACTCTTGACATACCATAACCTCCTTCACACAATTGCCTAGATACTTTAGCATGAGTAGACAGTTTGTGCAACAGAAAAATGAAGTAAAAATTGACGGAAAATGGTGGATTTCAAAAGAAAGGTTTCGTCATTAAACGTAATTGTGATAATATATAACTGTTATTAAGAAAGGAGCATCCGATCAGTGAACGATAAACAAATTTTTACAGCCATAGAAGTTGCGGATTATGAGGTACGCTTGATAGTAGGTGAATTCTTTAATACCCGCTTCAATATTATAAAAGTTGAAAGAGTTGCCTGTGATGGATTTGACGGAGAAAAAGTCGTCAATGCTGATGCTATTACCAAAGCAATTCAGACAGCGGTCGAAAATGCAAAGAAAATGATCGGTGCGAGTATAAAGAGTGCCATTCTGGCAGTGCCATCCTACGGTATGAAACGTTACAGTTTCAAATCCACTGTTGATGTTGCAGGAATTGACGGGACTGTTACAGTACAGGATGTACGTAATGCCATGAAGAAAGCACAGCGCATGGATATTGGTAAAGATTACGCCCTTATTCAGACAGTAAACGTAAAATATACAGTCAACGGCATCACTACCAGAAGAATTCCTATTGGCGAACGTTGTCATCAGTTAATGGTCGATATTGATTTGTTATGTGCAAACAGAACAATGGCATATGATCTTGTTACTTGCATTGAAAAATCAGGTATCAAGATTATGGATATTTTCCTGGATACATATGCTGTTGGTAAAGAAGCTGCTTTATTTGAACAGGCAGTAAACAAACAGATTATTATTCTGAAGATGGAAAGACAGTCAACTTCTCTGGGATTGTTAAGAAATGGAAGAATGACAACTGCTATGGTCTTCCCTGCAGGTGTAGGGTATCTTGCAAGTGGCTTGCTGGAAAAACACGCAGGTATTAATTATGAACAGGCAGTGGAACTGGTAAAATACAGTGCGGTTCTGAATGAAAAAGAACTGACTGATAACTCAGTGCATATCTGGACAGAAAACGGTGAGACTAAGACACTGACAGAAAAAGAACTTGTCGAATCTGTATTACCAAAAGCACAGGACTGGCTAAAATACGTTAAGAAATTGTGCTCTCCTATCTTGCAAGCAGGGGAAACAACTGTTATTATTACAGGCGAAGGTGGCGAAACACAGGGCCTTTCCAACCTGTTGGGAAATGTATTACATACAGAAGTAAAGACGTATGTTCCGGATACTCTTGGGGGAAGAAATGCTGGATTATCTTCGTGCCTCGGATTATTCTATGCTTATCAGGATAGAATGCCAATTATGGGATACAATGATGAATCCATCGACATGGATGCCTTTATTAAGGCTGTTTCGTACAAAGAAAAAAAGAATGACGGCAACACAAAAGAGGATACTCTGACGAGTAAACTCAAAGGGTTATTCCTAGAAAATAGAAAGTAGGGAAGGAAAATGGCAGATTTAAGTTATAACCAGGTAGCAAAAATTAAAGTATTTGGTATCGGCGGTGCTGGGGGAAACGCAGTAAATCGTATGGTACAGGAAGGGGTACAGGGCGTTGAATTCTATGTAGCAAATACAGATGTTCAGGCTTTAGATGTATCTCCTGTTGCAAATAAGATTCAGCTAGGTAAAGAAGGGCTGGGTGCCGGCGGTAATCCTGACAATGGACGTAAAGCTGCAGTAGAAAGCGAAGATGTTATTCGTAAATCTATTGAAGGCGCTGACATGGTCTTCTTAACAGCAGGTCTTGGTGGAGGTACAGGTACAGGTGCTTCTCCTATGTTTGCTAAAATTGCAAAAGAATTAGGATGCCTGACTGTAGGTATCGTTACAAAGCCTTTCAACTTTGAAGGAAGAAAGAGAATGGTTCAGGCTGAACAGGGCTTGGAACAGTTAAAAGAATATGTAGATAGTCTAATCATTATTTCCAACAACAAAGTATTGGAAGTTATCGGACATATTCCATTTGAAGACGCATTCAAGGAAGCTGATAATATCTTACGTCAGGGTGTTCAGACAATTACAGACCTTATCGCTGTTCCTGCAATGATTAACCTTGACTTCGCAGATATTAAATCTGTAATGCAGGGTCAGGGAAGCGCATTGTTCGGAATCGGTATGGCTGATGGTGAAGATAAAGCAAGAGAAGCTGCTGAAAGAGCTATCCAGTCTCCATTACTTGAAGCACAGATTAAGGGCGCAAAGAGTGCTATCATCAACGTAACTGGTGGTGCAAGCATGTCTGCATATGACGCAAGTGAAGCTGTTGATTATATCCGTGAAGCTTCCGGTAATGATATCGATATCATCTTTGGTGTAGCTATCAATGAAAATATTGGTGATTCCATTATCGTATCTGTTATCGCAACAGGTTTCGATCTGCCAACACCTGAACTTATTGAAACAGATGCTCCTGCAGATGAAACAACACCACTTGTTGCAAAGAAGAAAGTTGCGCAGGCTGGTGTAGTTGCTGAAGAAGATACTGATGATGTAGGATTCGGATCTGCCACAACTGATACTGTTGTTGCAGATGAAGATGACGATATTCCTGTATTCTTCAAGAGAGGTTAATGCATTTAAAAACTGCCATGTGCAGTTTTTTTTTAAGAGGTAAGTATGAATAAAGAAGAATTAGCGGTAGAATTGAGAAATAAAGGATACAATTGTGCTCAGGCTGTTATCTGTGCCTATTGTGATGATTTTGGAATATCCAGGGAACAGGCGTTTGCCATCAGTGAGGCTTTTGGTTCAGGACTTGGCTGTTCACAGGGGAACTGTGGTGCTCTTGTAGGAGCATGTATGTTACTGGGGCTTAAAACAAGTTCCAGAAATCTTGAAAAGCCTGATTCCAAAGGCACAACCTATGTGAAGGAAAGACCATTGGTACAAGAGTTTACTGAGCAGGTTGGTGCTTTGAAATGCAGAGATATTAAAGGGATTGAAACCGGTAAAATACTTTGCGAATGTGAAATGTGTGTAAGGATTGCATCCAGACTAGTCGACAAATATCTGCTTGATAAGTAGGAGATTTGCATACATTGTTTATTGTTTGTTATAATCCTGACTTTTACAGTTAAGCAAAAATAAAATTGCAATATATCCCATGATTAAAGGATATATTGCAATTTTTTTCTATGCAGGTGATTATCGTAATTTTTTGCTGTCTTTAGATTGTTTGATGATTGATCTCATATGTGCTTTTTTGATAATCTGCTTATCAGTGTGAAAATTAACCATTTCGTGCAGGTCATCTGTTAAATCTGTACGGGTATAGGTCGGTACATAACCGTGTCCCTCTATATCCAGCACATTCATATTTCGTAGAGTTTCTGTTATTTCGTTGATTGTGTATTTATACTTCAGCTTGTTTTCCATTACTCTGTAAACCAGTAATGCAATATAGCAGGTAAGGAAATGAGCTTTGATGCTGTCTTGTCTGGATACGTACACAGGTCTGGATTTGAATTCTGTTTTTAGAATTCTGAAACACTCTTCTATCTGCCATCTTCTCTTATTGATAGCTATGATTTTGCTTATGTCGCCTTCGATGCTTGTGGATACTGCATAGAATCCATCATATTGTTCTTCTTTGGCAATTACTTCCTCATCCAGCTCGCAATAGGTACTTTCTGCCACTTCTCCATTTTCTGTGACGGCAGTCTTTTTGATAAATCTTGCAGGATCATTAGGATTATTTCTGTTTTTCTTTATCTTTCCTTCAGAGTCTATCATATTGGAAGCTCTGTCTATCTGTCTGTTTCTGATTTTTCTCTGATAAGCTTTATATTTAGGGCTGTATGTAACTATCACAGTTTCTTCAATTCCGTTGACTGTTACAGGTATTTCTTTGTAATACACAGAATTGAATACTTCTGAGTCTGTTTCATCTAAAGTTGTTAAGTCAATAAATTTATCGGATCCTATTTTTCTGTATTGCGTAGGTTTTAAGGCAATATCCCTGTCTTCTTTCTTCATCTTCTTAAGAGACTGTGTAATAACATATTTTCTGTTTCCTATAGAATTCAGAAATTTGTTATTCTTAGAACCAAGCCCTGAATCAGAACAGTAGATAAATTCTGTGCAGCCAAAGTCTTTAATCACTTTGGTTTCCAGAGGTTTCAGTGTAAGCTGCTCGTTTCTATTGCCTGGATGAAGATCGAAGGCAAGAGGAAATCCATCTGCGTCCATAAACAGACCCATGCCAATAATAGGGAGAGGTCTGTTTTCTTTACTCTTTCCATACTTTCTGTCCTCTTTTTCTTCTTCGATTTCAAAGAAATAATTAGTGCAGTCGTAATAGAGGACAGAAGTGTTTCTTTCATGGAGAAACTGGCTGTTTCTATATACTTCTTCCTGAATGTAATCGGACTCTACAGCCAGAACCTGAAGAGCTCTGTATACATCATGTAATTCATATTTAGGTGGTTCCAGAAAAGATTGTGAGTATTTATAAGAAGAAATCTTGCTTGAAGGTTGAAGAATTCTTGAATACACAAGATCGGATAATATAGCTTCAAGATCGAAATCAAAAGAATGTCTGGCTTTTATATTTCTGCAAATATTATCAAATCTCAAACCCGAACATATTGATTGCAAAAATAGATAACCACAGTTAAAAGAACGATTCTGATTCTTCTTGATAGTTACAGAAGGAGAAAGACGGATAGTGACGTCTTCCATAGTATTTTTGTAGATTTCGGTTTCAATCCTTGCCTGTTCTTTTGCCCAGGCCATGACACCGTCACGGTCAGTATGCAGTTTTTCAGATAGTTCTTTAAGAGTGCCGAGTTTTTTATAGATGCGGGAAGTACTTTTTCCGTTTTTATCAATGTAAGCATAATTGATGTAAAAAGATTCAGCATTTTTAGATTTAGTAGTAGTAACACGCATAAGAATACACTCCTAAAAACATTATACCACAGAATACGAGAGAATACGATAAACAAATACATATAATTTGACAAAATTTCTATAAAAAAACACAGTGTTTATGCTGTGCTTCAAGAATAGATGAAATTTAGAGCTGTAAAACTTCCGAGAGAGGTTAATGCATTTAAAAACTGCCATGTGCAGTTTTTTTTTAAGAGGTAAGTATGAATAAAGAAGAATTAGCGGTAGAATTGAGAAATAAAGGATACAATTGTGCTCAGGCTGTTATCTGTGCCTATTGTGATGATTTTGGAATATCCAGGGAACAGGCGTTTGCCATCAGTGAGGCTTTTGGTTCAGGACTTGGCTGTTCACAGGGGAACTGTGGTGCTCTTGTAGGAGCATGTATGTTACTGGGGCTTAAAACAAGTTCCAGAAATCTTGAAAAGCCTGATTCCAAAGGCACAACCTATGTGAAGGAAAGACCATTGGTACAAGAGTTTACTGAGCAGGTTGGTGCTTTGAAATGCAGAGATATTAAAGGGATTGAAACCGGTAAAATACTTTGCGAATGTGAAATGTGTGTAAGGATTGCATCCAGACTAGTCGACAAATATCTGCTTGATAAGTAGGAGATTTGCATACATTGTTTATTGTTTGTTATAATACGAAATATATTTAAGAAAGGATGGATATCTATTTTGGAAGATTCAGCGATACCGTTGTGTACACAGTTTGTATATAAAAACAAGGGAGGACATGTAAGGTGAACTCTCAGTCTGTATGTATATTTGCTCTTGTAATATTACTTCTTCTTTCTTCTATGTTTTCAGCTATTGAGACAGCGTATTCTTCATGTAATCGGATACGTCTGAAAAACATGGAAAATGATGGAAACAAGAAAGCAAAAAAAGTGTTGAAGATTTTAGAGAACTTTGACAAGTTTCTGACAACCGTTCTGATTGGGAACAATATTGTAAATATTGGTTCTACAACCATTGCCACATTGTTATTTACTTCTTTACTTGGAGAAACCAGAGGTCCTACAGTTTCCACTATTGTGATGACGTTACTTGTTTTAACTTTTGGTGAAATTCTTCCTAAGTCTTTAGCAAAAAGAGTTCCTGAGAAATTTGCCTGTATGACAGTTTCTTTTGTGACTTTCTTTGAGTGTATTTTTACACCTCTGGCTTTCATGTTCCACGTTATTCAAAATTTTGTATGCAGTTTTGTAAAGAATAACGATGATGACAGTGATATACAGGATGAACTGATTACAATGGTAGATGAAGCAGAAAAAGATGGAGATCTCAAAGAACATGAATCTGATCTTATTTCTGCAGCTATTGAATTTAACGATTTAGATGTGAAAGATATTCTGACACCAAGAGTAGATGTTGTGGCTGTGGATATTACCACTTCTTTGAAAGACCTTGAAAATACCTTCAGATATCATTCTTTTTCGAGATTACCTGTATATGAAAACTCCATTGATAATATCGTTGGTGTGATTCACGAAAAGGATTTCTTCTCACAGATGGTTTTTGAACAGATGCCAATTCGCAGAATTATCAAACCAGTTATTTATACCAGCACCAATGTTAAGATTTCTACACTTTTAAAACAGCTACAGGGAGCTAAACTGCAGATGGCTGTGGTTTTGGATGAATATGGTGGAACACAGGGAATTATTACTCTTGAAGATATTATCGAAGAGCTTGTCGGTGAAATCTGGGATGAACATGATACGGTAAAAGAATATTATACAAAACTGGATGAACATACTTATCTTGTAAAGTGTGATGCAGATGTAGATGATATGTTCGAAAGATTTGACGTAGATGTGGAAGACCAGGACTATGACTACATTACAGTATCTGGCTGGGCTATACATGAATTAGAACATATTCCTCGTGTTGGTGAAACTTTTGACTTTAAAAATCTGCATGTCACGATTACAAAAGCAGATCAGAGAAAAGTTCTCGAACTGAAAGTAGAAATTAAAGAAAAGAATAAGGAGGATGAGGAAGACGAGTAATCGTTTTCCTTTCTTGTCTATGCAACAATATTTTGTGAATGAACCCCTTGAAACAGGGATGGATTATGTATTTGATGATAAACAAGCACATCATGCCAAAACGGTTGTACGCCTGAATAATGAAGTGGTACGTCTTGTGTATGAGGGAAAGGGATATTTTGCCACTGCCAGACAGCAGGGAAAACAGTTTATTGCACATGTAGATAAAGAAGATGAAAGGGTGAATGAACTCTCCTGCCCACTTATTTTATGTATGGCACTTATACGCAGAGAAAAGATGGAACTTGTACTGCAGAAAGCAACTGAATTAGGTGTGACAAAAATTATACCGTTTGTTTCCAGCAGATGTGTTGTTAAAGAAAAAAAAGAAAAGAAAGAAAAGCTTGCTGAAAGATGGAACACAATTCTTTTGGAAGCTGCACAGCAATGTAAAAGAAATGTGATACCTGAGTTGTCTTCAGTTGTTTCTTTTGAAGAGCTGAAATCGGTGGATGCTTTCTATAGGCTCTGTGCGTATGAGAATGCTTATGGAAAGAGTGAGAAGCTGACGGATGTTGTAAATTCCCATGAACCAATTGCTTTGGTTATAGGCCCGGAAGGTGGATTTTCGCAGGAGGAAGTGCAACAGCTGGAACAGGCAGGATATACCAGTGTCACTTTTGGAAAAAGGATATTACGAGCAGAAACCGCAGCTATTTTTGGGTGCAGTGTTCTATCAGAGATAGTAGAGGATGACTAAATGAAATTTTCAATATGTAATTTAGGATGCAAAGTAAATGCTTATGAAGCAGAAAGCATTGCACATACCATGGAACAAAAAGGCTGGGAAAGAGTGGATTTTGAACAGCCTGCAGATGCAACAATGATTTTCACATGTGCTGTTACTAATATGGCTGCTCAGAAAAGCAGAAAAATGATGCACAGGGCAAAAAGGCTTTCTCCGGAAGGGATTGTGGCTATGGTTGGCTGTTATGCCGAAGTGGATCAGGGATTATTGGAAGATGCTGAAATCGTAGTCGGTACAAAAGAAAAGAAACGTTTACCTGAATTTATCGATCAATATCTTGCAAATGGTGAAAAAATCCGTGTGAAAGGAGACCTTCAGGAAGCTGTATTTGATGTGATGGAGACAAACTCCTTTGAGAATAAATCCAGAGCGTATTTGAAAATACAGGATGGATGCAATCAGTTCTGTTCTTATTGTGTGATACCTTATGCAAGAGGAAGAGAACGTTCCATGGCACCTGATGAAGTGATTACCTCTATGAAAGTATTGGCTGAGCAATATCCTGAAGTGGTTTTGACAGGTATTCATACAGGACGATATGGAAGAGAATTCAATGTTTCTCTTACGGATATAATGAAGCGTATTCTCAAAGAAGTGCCACAGCTGTACAGGCTGCGTATTTCTTCTATTGAAGTTACTGAACTGGATGATGATTTTATTGATTTTATGAAAGATGAACCTCGTATTGCACGTCATCTGCATATACCTTTACAGTCAGGCTGTGATAGTGTATTACAACGTATGCACAGACCATATACGACGCAGGAATACTATGAAAAAATAGAAAAAATCAGAGAGGAGATTCCCGATGTTTCTATATCCTGTGATCTGATTGTAGGATTCCCACAGGAAACAGAAAAGGAATTTGAAGAAACATATGCTTTCCTACAGAAATGTCGTTTTTCTTTCCTGCATGTATTCCCTTATTCCATGCGTAACGGAACAGTTGCGGCGGATATGCCTTGCCAGATAGATCCACAGATAAAAAAGCAAAGAGCTCAGAAATGTATAGCATTATCAGGCAAATTGTATGATGCGTATCAGTCTCAATGGATTGGAAAAGAAGTCGATGTGATTGTAGAACAATGTAAAGAAGAGGGGAGTAAAGGACATTCCAGTCAGTATTTCCCTGTGACAATTGCTGAAAATCTTACCCCAAAAGGTATATATCGTGTTAAAGTGGATGGGTATGAAAATCACCAACTCTTTGGTAGCGTGATAGAAAAGAGGGTTTATGAAGCTGAATGAATTATTTGAAAATGTACCGGATATAGAAATTCGCAGTCTGATGGCTGACAGTCGTAAGAAAAGACCATCTTCTATTTTCTTTTGTATCAAAGGCATTATGAGTGATGGACATAAATTTATCGATCAGGCGATTTCTAACGGAGCTATTGTCATTGTATATAGTGAACCTCTGGAGAAGATGTATAAAGGCATCACCTATATTCGTGTGGAAAATGTCATTCACACATTTAATCAGGTGGCTGATGCTTTTTACAATTATCCAAGCCATCATCTGAAGATGTATGGTGTTACAGGTACTAACGGAAAGTCTTCCATTGCCTGTATTATACGTAATATTCTGAATCCTTTGATGTCTTGCGGGTATATAGGTACTATTTCCATTGAATATGGAAATGTCAAACTTCCACCATTATTAACTACTCCTGACATTGACGATCTCCATGGTATCCTGAAAGATATGGTTGACGCTGGTATGCATGCCTGTGCTCTGGAAGCCAGTTCTATGGGTATTGAACAGGGAAGAGTTGAGGCTATTGATTTTGATGTCGCCATCTTTACAAATCTTACTCATGATCATCTGGATTATCATGGTACGATGGAAAGATATTTCCAGGCTAAAAAGAAGCTGTTTGATTCTCTGAAGGGAGATGCTATTGCTGTAACCAATATGGATGATCCTCATGGAATGGCAATTGTAGAAGATACTGCTGCCAAAGTGGTTACCTATGGAACAAAGGAAGGTGCTGATTACCAAATTGTCAATTATCAGCTGTTAAAGGACAGAACACGCATTACTTTAAAGATTTCCAATATGCTCTATGAGATTGAAACCAACCTGGTGGCTAAGTTTAACATCTATAATCTTGTGGCGGCTATTGCTGCATTGCATTCCTCAGGTATTTCTATAGAACAGATGCTGCCAACAATTAAGTCTTTACATCAGATTGAAGGAAGAATGGAAAGAATTGATGAAGGTCAGCCGTTTAACATCATTGTTGACTTTGGTCATACACCTGATGGTATTGAACAAGTCTGCAAGTATGCATCAGCAATTACTCCTAAAGGAAAACGCATTATTTCCATTACTGGCAGCGCCGGTAAAAGAGATACGGAAAAAAGACCAGTATTTGGTGAGATTTTAGATAAATATAGTGATATGATAATCTTAACTGAAGATGATCCCAGAGATGAAGACCCAATTGAAATTGCCAAAGAAATTGCTACAGGTATTAAGAATACACATTATATTCTGATAGAAGATAGATATGACGCTATACGTCAGGCAGTGGAATTGGCGGACCCTGAAGATACGATTGTTATTTTAGGTAAAGGTGATGAAAAGTTCATTTACCGTGAATTTGGAAGAGAACCGTATGAGGGGGATGATGTCATCGCCAGAGAAGTCTTGCATAAATATTATTTTTCCAAGGAGGATAATCATGAAGCTGAATAAGTATATTGACCACACATTGTTAAAACCACAATCCACAAAATCAGAGGTTGAAAAAATCATAGCTGAAGCAAGAGAAAATGATTTTGCCACAGTTATGGTAAATCCTTTCTGGATTCCTCTTGCAGCAAAGGAACTGGAAGGAACAGATGTAAAACCAGCCTGTGTTATCGGGTTCCCTTTAGGTGCGAATACACTTGCAACTAAAGTGTTTGAAGCCAAAGATGCTATTGCAAACGGCGCTCAGGAAATAGATATGGTAATTAACATCGGTATGTTAAAAGATCATGAAGATGAGTATGTCATCAATGAAATCAAGGCATTAAAAGAAACAGCAGGAGAAAAATGTCTTAAAGTCATTATTGAAACATGCCTTCTGACCGAGGAAGAAAAAGTGCGTGCATGTAAGGATGTTGTTGCTGCAGGTGCTGATTTTGTTAAGACATCTACTGGTTTTTCCACAGGAGGAGCTACAGTGGAAGATATTCGTCTGATGAAAGAGGCAGTCAGCGGGTCTGATGTACAGGTGAAGGCATCTGGTGGAATTCGTACAAAAGATGTGATGGATGCAATGATTGAAGCTGGTGCTACACGTATCGGAACAAGTTCTGGTGTAAATCTGATAAAGTAGTATTTGCTTTTTTCTCTGCAGTTTGATAACATAGTAACGTTAAAAAAGAGAGGGGGTTGTGGACATGGCTCGCGTTGTAGTAAAAGAAAACGAAAATCTTGATGATGCATTACGTCGTTTCAAGCGTCAGGTATCTCGTAATGGAACCCTCGCTGAAGCTCGTAAGAGAGAGTATTATGTAAAGCCAGGCGTTAAGAGAAAGCTTAAGTCTGAGGCTGCTCGTAAAGCTCGCAGAAGAGGCAAATA
>CAKVLT010000027.1 GCA_934757945.1 uncultured Bulleidia sp.
CAAAGCATATTGGTATTGAAGACAGAGTTGGTACACTGGAAACAGGTAAAGATGCGGATATTGTCATCTGCGATGGTAATCCATTTGAAGTGAACAATACAATTCGTTATGTGTACATTGACGGAGAAAGACAATGATTTTTGATCTTAATAAGAGCTATTGTTACTACTTTAATGAGATATGTAAAATACCTCATGCCTCTTATAATGAAAAAGCACTTTCTGACTATGTAGTTCAGTTTGCCAAAGATCACAGATTGGAATACATACAGGATGATATGCATAATGTCATTATCAGAAAACCGTGCACAAAGGGCTATGAAGAGTATGATTCCGTAATGTTACAGGCACATATGGATATGGTTTGTGAAGCAACACAGGGAACAGAGTTTGACTTTCTTGTTCAGCTGATATCCACTTACGTGGATGGAGAAGGTAATCTCAGAGCATATTCTACAACACTTGGTGCTGATGACGGTATTGGTGTTGCGGAAATGCTGGCAATTCTGGAAGATTCAACACTACAGCAACCTGAACTGGAGTGTGTATTTACAGTTCAGGAAGAAGTAGGGTTGTCTGGAGTTCTTAGTCTGGATAAATCTTTATTAAAATCTCACAGGATGATTTCCCTGGATGGGGCAGGAGAAACACATACTTCTGTTTCTTCTGCAGGAGGTATCAATGCCATTGCAACAATTCCTGTACAATGGTGTGATACTTCTGAAGCCTGCTATGTATTGACAGTGACAGGTTTTTCCGGAGGACATTCTGGATCGGATATCCATAAGGAAAAGGGTAATGCAAATAAAGTGACTGCAAGAATCTTAAGAGGTTTACAGAGGAAAGGTATCACTTTTCATCTGGTCAGTATCAACGGTGGCCAGAAAATCAATGCTATCTGCAGACAATGTACTGCAATGATTTGTACATCTGTGGAAAAAGCAGTACTTAAAGAGGCTGTGCAGACTCTGTATGCGGATATTTATAAAGAATTTGCGGCAACAGATCCTGGATTTAAAGTTGTTCTGAATAATGAGGGAAGATGGGATAGGTGTATGGATACATCCTCCACAGAAAAGGTTATCCAGTATCTGTATGTTATTCCAGATGGCTTTCAGCATAGGTCCATGGAAATAGAAGGATTAACCCTGACAAGTCTTAATCTTGGGATAGTGCAAACAACTAAGACTGCTGTTTCTGCCACAAGTTCCATTCGCAGTTCATTAAGTGAAGCTATTGAAGAGCTTGTATGTCGTCTGGATACTATTGCAGGGTTAACAGGGGGAAAGGTTTTGACATCCGCAGGATACCCTGCATGGGCTTATGCAGAAAAATCTTCTATGAGACAGACTTTTAATGAAGTGTTACAGGAGCTCTGTGGTGGACAATAATTACAATGTAGTGCAACTCATGGAGGTTTGGGATGTGCGGTGTTTACGCAGGTGAAAGGTGGGATGGATATCATTACCTGTGGACCGTTTGCGGGAAATTTCCATACTCCGCAGGAATATCTGAATCTTGAAAGCTAGGACAGAACGTACAGATTGCTGGTGACAATACTATCAAAAGTAAGTAAACAAGCATGATTTTTAAAGAACTGCAGGTGCAGTTCTTTTGTTAAAAGCCCGAACAATAGCACGCTATTGACAGCATGCTAAGCATCTGTATAATAGGTACTACTAAAGGAGGAATATATGGAACGATTGATTTTACAAATCAAGAAGTTAAATGACTTGATGAGAAAAAATGCCAATAAGCATTTAGATTCACTCGGGCTGACTTTTACACAGCATTTTGTGCTTGTGCATCTGTATGAAAATCATGAATGTCTGTCATTGAAAGATCTGGAAAAGAAATTCCGTGTTGCACAGGCGACGATGGCAGGCATTATCCAGAGACTTGAATCAAAAAAATATATAGAGAGTTTTTATAAACCTGAAGATAAACGTGTGAAATATGTAAGGCTGACAGAAGAGGGGAAAGTTTTGTGTGAAGAATCCAAGCAGACCTTTCAGCGAAGAGAAGCTGAAGTGCGGGCTCTTTTTACTTCTGAAGAATACTCCCAGTTATCAGAATATATTCAACGAATTTATACATATATAGAAAAGGAGGATACTACATGTTCAAAAGTTTAAAAGATTGTGTCGGACAATATAAAAAAGCAGCTTTACTGACACCGGTATTTACTGCTCTTGAAGTGTTGATGGAAGTTATGATTCCATTTACTACAGCTTCATTAATTGATAAAGGCATCAATGCGGGGGATATGAGCGCTGTATGGAAATATGGCCTTATCATGCTTGTGCTGGCTTTCTTTTCTTTATTCTGCGGAGTGATGAGTGGAAAGTACTCGGCTGAAGCTTCTACAGGATTTGCGGCAAATGTCAGAGATAAAATGTATAAGAAGATTCAGACATTCTCTTTTTCGAATATTGATACATTTTCTACTGCAGGTCTGGTGACAAGACTGACAACAGATGTCACGAACGTGCAGAATGCCTTTATGATGCTGATTCGTATTGCAGTAAGACCACCATTGATGCTGACAATGTCCATTGTGATGTGTCTGACAATTTCCAGATCACTGTCCATGGTATTCTTTGTGGCGATTGTTTTTCTTGGGATTATGATTGGTCTTCTTCTTCCACGTGTGAATAAAGTGTTCACGGAAACTTTTAATAAATACGATGATCTCAATGCAGAAGTGCAGGAAAATGTCACGGGTGTAAGAGTTGTGAAAGCATATGTGCGTGAAGAATATGAAAAGAAGAAATTTTCTGTTGCTGCACATAATTTAAGAAAATTATTTGAAAAAGCAGAAGGCATGATGGCATGTGTCGGACCAATTATGAATCTTGCTGTTTATGGCTGTGTCGTATCTTTAAGCTGGTTTGGTGCTCATCAGATTGTGTCAGGCACTTTGACAACAGGACAGCTGACTTCCATGTTTTCCTATATTATGAGTATACTGATGTCTTTGATGATGCTGAGTATGGTTATTGTAATGATTACCATGTCTGTTGCGTCCATCAGAAGAATTTCCGAAGTATTAAATGCAGTGCCAGATATTCAGAATCCTGAAAATCCTGTATATGCAGTACAGGATGGTTCCATTGACTTTGAACATGTAAATTTCTCCTATGCTTCAGGAACAGGTGAGAATGTGCTGGATGATATAGATTTGCATATTCATTCCGGAGAAACCATTGGTATTATCGGTGGTACAGGTTCCGGTAAGAGTACTTTTGTATCGTTGATTTCACGTTTGTATGATACAACACAGGGTACGGTGAAAGTCGGTGGAAAAGATGTCAGAGAATATGATATCGATTCTTTAAGAAATGAAGTATCTGTGGTATTACAGAAAAACGTACTGTTCTCAGGTACAGTGTTAGATAACCTGAGATGGGGGAATGAAACTGCAAGTGAGGAAGAATGCTGGAAAGCATGTGAACTTGCCTGTGCAGATGAATTCTTAAAGAAAAATCCTGATGGACTTCAGGCACGTGTGGAACAGGGCGGGAATAACTTCTCCGGCGGGCAGAAACAGCGTTTATGTATTGCAAGAGCTTTATTGAAATCTCCAAAAGTGCTGATTCTGGATGACTCTACCAGTGCAGTGGATACAGCTACTGACGCTAAAATACAGGGAGCTTTTCAGACTGAAATACCGGATACAACCAAAATTATTATTTCTCAGAGAATTTCTTCAGTGAAGAATGCGGACAGAATCTTGGTCATTGATGATGGTAAGATTTCCGGCTTTGATACACATGAAAATTTGTTAAAGACAAATGCGATTTATAAAGAAATTGAAGAAGCTCAGAATAAAGTCGGTGGCGACTTTGATAAGTCAGAAATGGATTAGGAGGTGAAATAGATGCCAAGAATGCAGATGAGACCTGTAAAAAAGGTAAAGAAGGGTACATTTACCCGTGTTATCAAATACATGATCCAAGACTACACTCCACAGATGATTCTTGTGGTAGCGTGTATCTTTATTTCGGTATTCTGCACATTGCAGGGTACATTATTCCAGAAAACATTAATTGACAGCTACATACTTCCAATGCTGCAAAGTGGTTCTAATGACTTTGGTCCTTTAGCGCAGGCTATCTTAAAACTGATTTCTATCCTTGCCGTAGGAGTGATTGCCAGCTTTACATACAACAGAGTCATGGTTACTGTTTCTCAGGGAACAATGGAAAAATTGCGTGAAGATATTTATTCTCACATGCAGTCGTTACCTATTCGCTACTTTGATACACATGCACATGGAGATATCATGTCTGTATACACAAACGATGTAGATACCATGAGACAGGTAATTTCCCAGACGATTCCAAATGTGATTTCCTCTTCCATTACTATTGTTTCTTCTTTTGTATCTATGGTTCTGTTATCGATTCCTCTGACACTTGTATCTTTAATGATGATTGGCTTCATGATGGTCTGTGTGATGAAGATTGGTGGTAAATCCTCCAAATACTTTATGGAACAGCAGAAAGAACTGGGTAAACTCAACGGCTACGTGGAAGAAATGATTCAGGGTGTGAAAGTTGTGAAAGTATTCTGCCATGAAAAGGAATCTGTGGAAGGTTTTGAAAATAATAATGAGTCTTTAAGAGTCAGTGCTAAAAATGCCAATACCTTTGCAAATATTATGATGCCTGTTATGGGGAATCTTGGAAATATTTCTTATGTGCTGATTGCAGTTGTTGGTGCAGGACTTTCTTTGGGAGGCATTGTATCTCTGACCTTAGGTACACTGGTATCTTTTTTGACACTGAATAAGAATTTTACAATGCCTGTGACTCAGATTTCTCAGCAGGTTAATGCCGTGGCTGCGGCTATGGCAGGTGCTGAAAGAATCTTTGATTTACTTGATGAACCATCTGAAGTGGATGATGGCTACGTCACACTTGTCAATGCTGTGGAAGATGAAGATGGTACATTGCATGAAACAGAAGAAAGAACAGGCGTATGGGCCTGGAAACATCCGCATAAGGCTGATGGTACGATTACCTATCGTAAACTGGAAGGTAAAATTACCATGGATGATGTGGATTTCTCCTATGATGGTAAAAAGACAGTTCTGCATAATGTCACACTGTTTGGTATGCCAGGGCAGAAGATTGCCTTTGTAGGATCTACAGGCGCAGGTAAAACAACGATTACCAATCTGATCAACCGTTTCTATGATATTGCTGATGGTAAAATCCGATATGATGATATTAACATTAATAAAATCAGGAAATCTTCTTTAAGAAAGTCTCTTGGTATTGTTTTACAGGATACCAACCTGTTTACAGGAACCATTATGGATAATATCCGTTATGGAAGACTGGATGCGACGGATGAGGAGTGTATTGCAGCAAGTAAACTTGCCAATGCTGATGGTTTTATACGCAGATTGCCGGATGGTTATCAGACACGTATTAAAGGAGATGGCGGTACATTATCTCAGGGTGAAAGACAGTTATTGTCCATCGCAAGAGCTGCAGTTGCTGATGCACCTGTAATGATTCTTGATGAAGCTACTTCTTCTATTGATACAAGAACCGAATCTCTGGTACAAAAAGGTATGGATGCATTAATGAAAGGCAGAACTACCTTTGTCATTGCACATAGATTATCTACCGTACAGAATTCCGACTGTATCATGGTATTGGAAAACGGAAGAATTATTGAACGTGGTAATCATGAAGAGCTGATTGCAAAGAAAGGCAGATATTATCAGCTGTATACAGGAAATAAAATTGGAGAATGAAAGAAAGGGGCGTGGCTCCTTTCTTTTTGGTGTATACTAATTTCATGGAAAAGAATTACTGGGACAAATATATTGATGATCCTTCTTATACAAAAGAAGATCTGTTTTTTAAAATCCGTGATCAATACACTTCCCTGATGAAACATCTGTATGACGACCCTGCGGATATACCTGATTTTCGCATTCATTTTTCGGAAGATACAGAAACAATAGAACAGGGAGAACAGAAAGGATATCCGATCTGTACTTTAACAAGAAGATCTAATACAGTTACACACAGTGTTATTCATGATGTGTCAGAAATAGAAAACTTTGAAAGTGCTTATACGTGGTATAAAGAAGGTGCGTTCATGGTATTTGATTTCAGGGAAACAGGTATTTCTCCTTTTACATTTATCACACATTCTTTTATCAGAGAAGTACTGAGTATGCTGGTGACACAGGGATTTAAAAAGACACGTATCAATATGATGAGTGAATTGATTATCTCTACCGGTATTACAGAGTTTTTCTATGGATTCTATTCTATAGATATTAATTTTATTCAGAATCTTTCGGCTACTACCTATGAAAGTAACTATACCAATGCAAGAATTTATGCTTCAAGAACAGATGGAAGAGGTGTAAGGCGTACCAGAAAAAGCGGTTTGAAAGTTGCTTTTGCGGATAGTGTGGATTTTACCATTGATAACCTGAGGCAAATCAGAAAACTTTTGGAATTAAGTGATGACAGACTGGCATTAGTTATTGGTGAAACAGGAAAGATCCGTGGTCTTACAGCAGAGGAACTGTTGCAGAATGAATGTGAGATACGTATTGGCGGACATCTTGCCTGGACAATTACTTATGATGGGCAAAAGACAATTTCTTATAACAACGGACATTATCATATCTTTGTGCCGCATACGGCAGATGTCAATTTAAAGAATTTCCTTTCTACTGTCAGTGATGATCTGGAGGATGCACAGATAGAGGGACTTGCCTCTGTCATCACCGAAGCAAGTAAACAGGTTCATGGAACCATTATTGTACTTGGCAACAGTGAAGCCGTACAGAAGGAAACACAGAGAATCACCGGTGCCAAATATGGTATTGCCATCAGTGCAATTAATCTTTCTGTGGAAAAAGGGTTGATACAGTCCATCACTTCCATAGATGGAGCTGTCTTTATTGATACAGACTGTATGTGCAGCTGTATAGGGGCAATTCTGGATGGAGACTTCGTGGCAAAAGGTTCTCTTGCAAGAGGTTCCAGATACAATTCCGCGCATAACTATATTTTAAGAAGAAGCCAGATGAATGAGAATTTTACAGCTATTGTGATTTCTGAAGATGGTACGGTAGATGCCATCAAGGACGATAAGGTATATCGTATCAATCTGACAAGACAATAAGAAAAGTGAACCGTGTATTATTTACGGCTCACTTTTTTTGCGTGAAATTTAAATTTTTTCTGCGCTCAGAATAACCATTTCTGTTTCGACTTCATCATGGATAAGTCCGCGATCTTCATATTCGATTTCTCCGGACTGATTATCATATGGGTCTCTTCTCCACTGCTTCTTAGGTGGATCGAATTCCTGCTGAAGTTCATTGTTAGCTACCATACGGAATGGGTCAAGGTTACCAAAGTAGAATTCCTGTCTTTCAAATTCTTTGTTACGGAAAGCGGATCCTCCGAAAGAAGGGTCAGCATATAACCATCCATAAGGCTCAATCTTGAACATTGACCAGTCATGGTTACCGATGAAATCTGGAGTGACGTATAAACCACTCTGCCAGTGAGCAGGAATACCTGCACAACGGCATAATGTGATAAAGAGCAATGCTTTGACACCGCAGTCACCAATTCTCTGTGCTGCTGCATATTCACAGATATTACCAAGAGTCATGTATTCTCTCATGAAGGCATATGTAACATTTTCTGTGCAGTATTTATAGAAAGCACGAGCTTTGTGTAAAGGATCTTCAATACCTTCAGAAAGTTCTGCACATAGTTTTTTGATGTATGGTGTAAAGACAATCTGCGGAGCCATTTCTTCAACAGTTTCGTTAGAATCTATTGAAGATGGAGCGTTATAATCAAGAGCTGTATACTTTGCGGTGCAGTCATAGGAATATTTGACGAAGAAGTCTCTGTTTTCCTCCAGAACTGTTTCAAAAGAGATAGTTCTGCTCAGACTGTTTTTATCTGCGATATGACAAGGAAGATCTGTGTGATCCAGAATTTTTACATTGGAGATGGAAGCACATTCAGTCGGAATAGGTAAATGTACAAGTACTTTCTTTCCTGGGACAAATGCTTTATCTGCGATTTTAATGCCTGCTTTTACAGTCATATGGTAGGAAGCCTGTCCTTTTTCCTTCATTTCTTTCATGTTATCCAGAAGAAGGGTATTCTTCTCGGAATGTGTATGACAACGAGCTTCTACTTCAGGATACACTTTCTGTAAAGAGGCAAAAAATCTGTCCTGTAAATGTACCTGACCGTTGATATAAATCCAGTCTGCACCTTTGATATCTTCATAATGATGTAATTCTTCCATTGTGAAATCAGGAATTTCTTCCTGAATAAGCTTTAAGGCACTTTCTTCATCATAAGGATAAGCTAAAGGTAGTCTTCTTAAGACTTCCTTTTCTGTGATAAGACGCTGTTTCATGCATGCTGCAGTAAATTCATCGTTCAAATACAGATCTATTAATCTGTTGGCTTTGTCAAAATCGCCAAAATTTTTTGCTTTCTGGACATCTTCAGGTAACGGAATATTTAAACTTGCAATATTTTCTAACATACATTTTCTCCTTTTTTCATTTCTGACTGCAACCAGTTACTCTTAAAGTAATAGAATGCAGTAAACCCTGCTGCAAGGCACCAGGTCAGACTGTATCCTAAACCTATAACAGTTATATCATGAAATACTTTTAACGTCACGGCTAAAAAAATCTGTCGGATGACGACAAAGGCCAGAATGGAAGTAATCATTGGTACTGAACTTCTTCCGCTGGCACGTAAAACTCCTGAATATACCTGATGAAAACATAATGCAAAGTAGAAAGGGCACATGATGCGGATACATCTGGAACCTGCTGCAATCACTTCGGGATCACCAGAGAAAAAACCTATACACGTATCTGAAAAGAGGAAAATGAATACTCCAAGAGCAGTTACAGTACCTATACTCATACATAAGGTAGTGCGTACACCTTGTTTCACTCTGTCATATTTTTTTGCACCAAGATTCTGGGAAATAAAAGTGGTGATAGCCAGCGCAAAACTGTTGACTGGAAGACCGAGGAAGTTATCAAATTTGTTGGCACTGGAGAATCCTGCCACAGAAGCAGAACCAAATCCGTTAATATAGGTCATGACGATGACATTGGAAACGGAAACTACCATGCCCTGTAATCCTGCAGGTACACCTATACGAATGATTTCAAGCAAAGTTTCAAGATGTATTTTCAGTCTGGATGGTTTTAACTGATACTCTGTTTTTCTTCTCAGCAAAATGAACAATACGGCAATCATGGAAATGCATTGGCATAAGATTGTAGCTAAAGCTGCTCCCTGTACTTGCATCTGCAGGGTATGAACGAAGAAGATATCAAGGAAGATGTTGATAATAGAGGAGATGATCAAAATGACCAGAGACGTTCTTGCATCTCCTACAGATTGCAGGATACCTGTTCCTGCATTATATAAAGTCACAAAGATATTTCCGAGAAAGTAGATCTGCAGATATGCCTCAGCCTGTGCAAAAGTATCTGCAGGTGTATTCATCCATTCCAGTACATAAGGTGCAAGCAGGTATCCTGTAATGGTTAAAAAGCCACCAAACAGGAAAGAGAATACAATGAAAGTATGTACGGATTTTTCTACTTTATCTTTATTGCGTGCCCCGTAGTAACGTGACACAATCACACCTGCTCCGGTCGCAAGGCCCTGAAAAAACGCAATCATAAAATTGATGATAGGGGTACTTGCACCGACTGCTGCCAAAGCAGTGGAGCCGATAAAATTACCGACAACTACAGAGTCGATGGTGTTGTACATCAGCTGGAAAAAATTACCTAATAATAAAGGGATAGAAAAAAGAAGTATTTTCTCCGGTATACTTCCTTCTGTCATTAAGCCTGATTTCTTCATTGCATATACACCTCCTGCCAAAAAGGCGTCACATCAGTGGCGACTATATACATAGATTTTATCAGTACTTTACAATATTTGTTTTAAATTGCTCTGGGTTTAAGAGATTGTTTTGCATTACGTACATATGCTTCTGCATTTTCTCTGCAGTGTTGCATTTCTTCTTCAGTCAAAGGACGTATGACTTTTGCGGGTCTTCCCATAATCAGACAGTTATCTGGAAATACCTTTCCCTGTGTAATCAAAGAGCCGGCACCTACAATACAATGAGAACCGATAACGCTGTTATTCATGATGGTGGACCCCATACCTATAATCGTTGTATCCTTGACAGTACATCCATGAAGAATACAGGAGTGACCTACAGTAACATTATCCTCTATAGTGACTTCACATCCATCTCCGGCGTGAATCATTACAAGATCCTGAATATTGACGTTTTCTCCCAGTGTAACCTTTGCTGTATCTGCTCGTACAACAGAGTTATGCCACAGGGAGCAGTTGTTTTTACATGTAACATTACCGGTGATGACTGTATGTTCACCGCAATAGATAGTATTCATATTTTTATGATAGCGCATGTATGCGGATAGGTGCAAATTTCCTTTAAATAAAAGTTGAAAGGGGATTTACATAAAATATATTTTCGTTATACTAATACACGTGCTTTTTATTAAAAAAGTTGTATAGCATATTGATTTTTTTAACAGATGTGAGGATTAGAATGACAGAACAGGTAGATGAAGAAATTGAATTAGACGTAGCCGATCTTGATTCCAGTATGGATGATATAGAATTTGATAATAGTGATGTAACTGAAGAAGATCAGGAGATTGCTGATGATTTTGAAAAGGGAAATGATATCGATTTGACCTTTTCCACTACAGATTCTGTACGTAACTATTTAAAAAGAATTGGCACCATTCCATTGTTAAGCCCTGAAAAGGAACAGGAACTGGCTGAAAGAAGTTTTAATGGTGATGAAGAAGCTAAGGAACTTCTTGTAACAAGTAACTTAAGACTTGTTGTCAGTGTGGCTAAAAGATATGCAGGATTTAATATTCCTTTAATGGATCTTATCCAGGAAGGTAATATCGGATTAATGAAAGCGGTAAGTAAATTTGATCATACAAAAGGATTCAAATTATCTACATACGCTACATGGTGGATTCGTCAGGCAATTACACGTTCCATTGCAGATAACAGTCGTAATATCCGTATTCCTGTACATGTAAACGAAGCTTTACATAAAATTAATAAAACAAGAAGACAGCTTGTACAGGAACTTGGAAGAGATCCAAGTCTTGAAGAGCTGGCTGACCGTATGGATGGTATGAGCCCTGAAAAGATTGCTGAAATTGAACATGCAGCATGTGATACGGTTTCTCTGGAAACTCCTATCGGAGAAGAAAATGAAACCAATCTGGGTGATTTGATTAAGGATGAACATACAATGACTCCTTCTCAATTTACAGAAGCCAATGCTTTACGTGAGCAGATTTTCACGCTTCTTGAAACACTGACTGACAGGGAAAAAGAAGTGCTGATCAAGAGGTTTGGTCTGGATGGCTCTGAACCTATGACTCTGGAAGAAGTGGGCAAGGAAATGAACGTTACACGTGAACGTATCCGTCAGATTGAAAAGAAGGGGCTTACAAAGCTGAAACATACAACACGTTCAAGATTTCTGGAACCATTTATTGAATCCAGCAAACTATAAAAAACTGCCTTGGAAACAAGGTTTTTTTGTGCAAAAAAAGAGTAACAGGAATATACTAACTCCATAAGGAGATAAATATATGAAGTACGATTTTACAACAATTATGGACAGACACGGGAAAGATTCCATTGCAGTGGATTTCCCTCCAGGACAGGCAAAAGAAGGATATGATGTGATACCTATGTGGGTAGCAGACATGAATTTTCCTACTTGTCCGACAATTCAGGAAGCTGTGATTGAACGAGTCAAACATCCTGCATTTGGATATTTCAGACCTACGGAGGAATATTTTGATTCTATTATTGCCTGGCAGAAGAACAGAAATCATGTAGAAGGTCTTGAAGCGAAACATATCGGCTATGAAAACGGTGTGCTGGGCGGAGTAGGCAGTGCTATTGGTGTACTTTGTTCCAAAGGAGATAATATCCTTGTACATTCTCCGACATATATTGGATTTACACATTCTGTAGAAGGTGCTGGATATCATCTGATTCAGAGCCCTTTAAAGCAGGATGAAAATGGTGTATGGAGAATGGACTATGAAGATATGGAAAAGAAGATTGTAGAAAAAAATATTCATACAGCTATTTTCTGTAATCCTCATAATCCTTGTGGAAGAGCCTGGGAAAAAGAAGAAATTGAAAAGGCTATGGAAATATATGAAAGACATAATGTCTGGGTTATTTCTGATGAAATCTGGTCTGATCTCATTCTTGAAGGACATAGCCATGTGCCTACACAGTCTGTCAGTGAATATGCAAAACAGCATACAGCTGCTTTCTATGCACCAAGTAAAACATTCAATCTTGCAGGTCTGATTGGTTCCTACCATATCATTTATAATGACTGGTTAAGAGACAGAGTGGTAAAAGAAGGCAGTGTATCTCATTACAATTCCATGAATGTTTTATCCATGCATGCACTGATTGGTGCCTACAAACCTGAAGGATATGAATGGCTGGATGAACTGAGACATGTATTAACGGAAAATGTGAACTATGGATATGACTATATCACAACACATTTTAAGGGTGTAACTCTTGCAAAACCTGAAGCTACGTATATGCTGTATCTGGATTGTGAACAGTGGTGTAAAGAACATGATGTAGATATGGATACTCTGTTGAAGAGAGGATGGGAAGTTGGTGTTATGTGGCAGGATGGAAGACCATTCCACAAGCCATATGGTATCCGTATGAATCTGGCTCTTCCTTTAAGCAGAGTACAGGAAGCTTTTGAAAGACTGAATATCTGTGTATTCAACAGATAAGGAATACAATGAAAAAAGATAGCCGTGGCTATCTTTTTTTGTAATGTTGCATTGCATTCTCCAATATGGTGCGCATTTCTTCTTTCATGGATTCCGGCTCAATGATGTACATACAGTCAATATTTCTCTGTGCAAACAGCAACAGTCCAGTTTTGGAGCCTCGTACATGAAACCTGTAGCCATCTTTTTCTTTGATAAACATAAGATCTTTACCAAAAAAATCTACTGCAAGGGGAACCTTGTCCTCCTGTATGTGAAAAGTGACATCTGTTTTTTCATCTGTAAACATGAAAAATTTATCTTTGGCGTATTCATAGGCATCTGTTTTATCAAAACGGGACATTGGCTTCTGACATAAAGGACAGATATCTGCCATGCGGTCAATCCTGAAATGACGGAAGGTATCTGTGCCGGGAACAGTGGCAGCAAGATAAGGCCTTTCTTCATAATACACAATATATCTTGGCTCAAATGTACGGATTTCTGTATCGGGAATCATACATTTTTTACTGACATTATAATGTTTATATGTAAAAGAAATACATATGTTGTCTTTAATGGCGTGTGTGAGAATCTTCAGGGTATCTGTCAGATCATCAGACTCCATCTTTTTTCTGTTTGGTTTATAGACGGAATCTATGTACAGACGGGATTGATATTTACTCTGTGTTTTCAACAGTTTCCTGATCAGTTCTTCAGATTGCGTAATTGAGATGAAATTTGAGGAATGGATGGCATTACAAAGCAGAATAATTTCCCCTTCATTAAAATCTCGGTTGGTCAGATAGTACCCGGAACCATTATCTTTCCATGTTTTGATGGTATATCCCAGATCGTTTAAAGTGTCAATGGTTCTGTATACGGTTCTTCTTTCAATGATGGCGCCATATTGTTTATCCAGTAAAGATAGAATGGCACCGGTGGAAAGAGGGTGTAGTTCATCGGAATAGGTTTTTAATATCTCGAGTATATACAGCGTAACTTTTTTCTTTTCTTCCATAAAATGCTCACTTTCTAAAATTAGTGTATAACTGGCACAAAAAATGCACAAGAACTTTTCTATGATTTATGTACATTCAGGAGGGAAAGAATATGAAACAGTATGTAACAATCGTAGGTGCAAGGCATTATTACGGTATTCAGGCGTTCAAAATTGGTATGACAGTGGAGTTAAGGAAGAACCCTGAAAATGAATATGATGATGAAGCAATAGAGGTGTATTCCCAATGGGATGCGCATCTTGGCAATGTATCCAATTCAGTGTATACAAGGGCAAAAGGGACACATTCTGCTGGATTTTGCCAGGCTTTGATAGCGGATAAAGCTAAGGCGGTTATCAGATTTATTTATGACGATATGGCTATTGCAGAAGTCGAAACAGATATCGAAATGGGTGACATGTGATACAGTTTTCATCCTTCACAAAGTTCTACAAAATTATGAAAAAGTATACAAAATTTTCACATGGAATTCATTGAAATGAACCTGTGAATATGTTAACTTATATAAGACATGAGAAAACTTTAACAAGTTACTTACAAATGGAAGGAGATTAAAATGTCAAAAAAAATCGTATTAGCAGGTGCATGCCGTACAGCTATCGGTAAGATGGGTGGAGCACTTAGCAGCGTTCCAGCAGTAGATCTGGGCGCAATTGTTATTAAGGAAGCATTAAACAGAGCTGGTGTTAAGCCAGAGCAGGTAGATCACGTATATATGGGTAATGTTATCCAGGCTGGTCTTGGACAGAACCCTGCTAGACAGGCATCCTTGAAGGCAGGCCTTCCTATTGAAACACCGGCCGTTACAGTCAATGTAGTTTGCGGTTCCGGTTTGAACTGTGTAAATATGGCTGCTCAGATGATTGAAGCAGGTGATGCTGATATCGTTGTTGCAGGTGGTATGGAAAGTATGTCCAGAGCTCCTTATGCATTACCAAATGCACGTTTTGGATATAGAATGAACGCTCCTAAGGGATCTATGATTGACTGCATGATCAACGATGCTTTATGGGATGCATTTAATGATTATCATATGATGATTACAGCAGAAAACGTTGCTGAACAGTGGCATCTGACACGTGAAGAACTCGATGAATTCTCCGCAGCTTCTCAGCAGAAGGCTGTTGCTGCTCAGGAAGCAGGAAAGTTCAAAGATGAAATCGTTCCTGTTGAAATCAAAGGCAGAAAAGGTGCTGTTACAGTAGTAGATACAGATGAAGGACCTCGTCCTGGAACAACAGCTGAATCTTTAGGTAAACTGAAGTGCTGTTCTGGTAAAGAAGGTGGAGTTGTTACTGCAGGTAACGCTTCCGGTATCAATGATGGTGCTGCAGCAATCGTTGTTATGTCTGAAGAAAAAGCAAAAGAATTAGGTGTTAAGCCTATGGCTACATGGGTGGCAGGATGCCTTGCTGGTGTAGATCCTAGCATCATGGGTGTAGGTCCTGTAGCTGCAACTAAGAAGGTTATGGCTAAGACAGGCTTAAAGATTGAAGACTTTGACTTATATGAAGCAAACGAAGCATTTGCTGCTCAGTCAGTTGCTGTAGGTAAAGATCTGAACTTCGATCTGTCCAAGCTAAACGTTAATGGTGGTGCTATTGCTCTTGGTCATCCTGTAGGAGCTTCCGGTGCAAGAATTCTTGTTACATTACTTCATGCAATGCAGCAGAACAATGCTCACAGAGGTTTAGCTACATTATGTATCGGTGGTGGCATGGGTTGTGCTACTGTTGTTGAACGTGAGGGCTAATATACTATGAGTTTTGTAGATTACGAATGCAAAGGTGTGTATGGCGTTATCACCATCAATAACCCTAAGCAGTTAAATGCATTGAATTCTGCTGTGCTTGAAGATCTGAACGCTGCTTTAGATCAGGTAGATGTAGAAACAGTTCGTGCTCTTATTGTGACAGGTGCTGGAGAAAAAGCGTTTGTTGCAGGTGCCGATATTACAGAAATGAAAGACCTGGATGCTGCAGGCGGAGAAGCTTTCGGCAAGAAAGGTAACGATATTTTCAGAAGAATTGAAACATTCCCTGTACCAGTTATTGCTGCCATCAATGGTTTTGCATTAGGCGGAGGATGTGAATTATCCATGGCCTGTGATTTCAGAATCTGTTCTGAAAATGCAGTCTTCGGACAGCCTGAAACTGGACTGGGAATTACTCCTGGTTTTGGCGGTACTCAGAGACTTGCAAGACTTGTTGGCCCTGGCTATGCAAAACAGATGATTTATACAGCTCGTAATATTAAAGCCCCTGAAGCTTTACGTATCGGACTGGTGAACAGTGTAACGACATTAGAAGAATTAATGCCTGCTGCTGAAAAACTGGCTATGACAATTGCTGCAAATGCTCCGATTGCTGTACGTCAGTGCAAGAAAGCTATCAACGATGGTCTGGAACTTGGCATGGATGAAGCAGTTGCTTTAGAAGAAAAACTGTTTGGCGAATGCTTCGCTACTGCAGACCAGAAGGAAGGCATGACAGCTTTCGTTGAAAAGAGAAAAGAAAAGAATTTCATTAATAAATAAGCAATAGGAGGAAATGAACATGAAGGTTGCTGTTATTGGCGCTGGAACAATGGGCCGTGGTATTGCTCAGGCTTTTGCTCAGTGCGATGAAGTAGAAAAGGTATATCTGTGTGATATCAAGCAGGAATTTGCTGATGGTGGAAAAGCTAAGGTAAAGGCCAGCCTGGATAAGAGAGTTGCTAAAGGAAAGATGGAACAGGCTGCTGCCGATGCTATCGTAAATAAGATTCAGACTGGTTTAAACGATCAGGCAGTTGATCCTGACCTGGTAGTAGAAGCTGCACTTGAAAGAATGGATCTGAAGAAGGAATGTTTCAAGAACTTACAGGAAAATATCGTTAAGAATGAAAACTGTATCTATGCATCCAACACATCTTCTCTTTCCATTACTGAAATTGGTGCAGGTCTGAAAAAGCCTGTCATCGGTATGCATTTCTTCAATCCTGCTCCTGTTATGAAGCTTGTTGAAGTCATTGCCGGTATCAATACACCAAAAGAAACAGTAGAAGCAGTTAAGGAAATTGCTGTAAAACTGGGTAAGACACCTGTTCAGGTAGAAGAAGCTCCTGGTTTTGTTGTTAACCGTATTCTGATTCCTGAAATCAATGAAGGTATTCAGGTATACAGCGAAGGTGTTTCCAATATTGCTGGTATTGACTCTGCTATGAAGCTTGGTGCTAACCACCCAATGGGACCACTGGAATTAGGTGACTTTATTGGTCTGGATATCGTTTTAGCTATCATGGAAGTTCTCTATGCTGAAACAGGTGATTCCAAGTATCGTCCTGCTATGCTTCTGAAGAAGATGGTAAGAGGCGGTCACTTAGGTGCTAAGACAGGCAGAGGATTCTACGTATATAACGCAGACCGTACAAAGACACCAGTTGACGAACTTTAAGACACACTGCAAATAGCGCTGAAAAACCTCAGCGCTGTTTGTGTGCATAGAATTAGAAAGAAGAAATTTGGAGGAAAAAAAGGATGGATTTCCAGTTAGACAAGCCACATCAGATGGCCCAGAAACTCTTTAAAGATTTTGCTGAAACAGAAGTAAAACCTCACGCAATCGAAGTCGATGAGACAGAAGAATTCCCAAGAGAAGCAGTTGCAAAGATGCAGAAATATGGCTTCATGGGTGTACCTGTGCCAAAGGAATATGGTGGACAGGGTTGTGATCCGCTGACATATGTAATGTTGGTTGAAGAATTATCCAAAGTTTGCGGTACAACAGGCGTAGTAGTTTCTGCTCATACTTCTTTATGTATGGATCCAATCATGAACTATGGTACAGAAGAACAGAAACAGAAGTTCCTTGTTCCATTAGCTTCCGGTAAGAAATTAGGTGCTTTCGCATTAACTGAACCTGGTGCTGGTACTGATGCTCAGGGTGCTCAGACAAAAGCTGTATTTGATGAAGCTACAAATGAATGGGTACTTAACGGTTCCAAGTGCTTTATTACAAACGGTAAAGAAGCTGATATCTATATTATCATTGCTTATACAGATATTGTTCTGGATAAGAAGGGCAGAAAACAGAAGAAGTTCTCTACATTTATCGTTGAAAAGGGAACTCCTGGATTCACATTTGGTGTAAAAGAAAAGAAGATGGGTATCCGTGGTTCTTCCACATATGAATTAATTTTCCAGGATTGCCGTATTCCAAAGGACAACTTATTAGGTGTCAGAGGAAAAGGTTTTGCAAATGCAATGCATACACTTGATGGTGGTCGTATTGGTATTGCTGCTCAGGCATTAGGTCTTGCTGAAGGTGCTTTAGACAGAACTATTGCTTATGTTAAGGAAAGAAAACAGTTTGGCAGAGCTATCGCTGCTTTCCAGAATACACAGTTCCAGTTAGCTAATATGGCAACTCAGGTTGAAGCTGCTAAATTACTGGTTTACAGAGCTGCTATGGCAAAGGCTACACAGTCTCGTTTCTCTGTAGAAGCTGCACAGGCTAAATTATTTGCAGCTGAAACAGCAATGGATGTCACAACAAAGTGCGTACAGTTACTTGGTGGTTACGGATATATCCGTGAATACGAAGTTGAACGTATGATGAGAGATGCTAAGATTACAGAGATCTATGAAGGTACTTCAGAAGTACAGAGAATGGTTATCTCTGGAGATCTTCTAAAGTAATAGAAGGAGAAATGACAGATGAAAATTGTAGTTTGTGTAAAACAGGTACCAGATACAGCTGGTGGCGTAAAGTTTAAACCGGATGGAACTCTGGATCGTGCAGGCATGCTTGCTATTATGAACCCTGATGACAAAGCAGGTCTTGAAGCTGCTTTAAGAATCAAGGATACAGATCCTGAAAACATTAAAGTTACAGTACTGACAATGGGTCTTCCAAAGGCTGATGAAGTTCTTCGTGAAGCTATGGCAATGGGTGCTGATGATGGTGTTCTTATTACAGACCGTGTACTTGGTGGTGCAGACACATGGGCAACATCCAGTACAATTGCCGGTGCGTTAAAGAATATGGAATATGACCTGATTTTCACAGGCCGTCAGGCTATTGATGGTGATACAGCTCAGGTTGGCCCACAGATTGCTGAACATTTACATCTTCCTGTAATTTCTTATGCTAAGGAAGTATCTGTAGAAGGTGATACAGTCAGAGTTAAGAGACAGTTTGATGACGGCTATATGATCGTTACAGCTAAGATGCCATGTCTTGTTACAGCATTAAGCGAATTGAATGAACCTAGATATATGACACCTGGTGGAATCTTTGATGCTTTTGCTAAGGATGTTACAGTATGGGGCAGAGCAAATCTTGATGTTGACGATTCCAACATTGGTAAAGTAGGTTCTCCTACTATGATTGCCAAGGCAAGTGATAAAGTTGCTAAAGGTAAAGGTACAGTAGTTACTCCTGACTCTGCTCAGGAAGGTGCTGAATACATTGCAAACGTTCTTGCTGAAAAGCATGTTATCTAAGAGTGAAGGAGAATACGACAATGAGAAAGAAGAATCTAGAAGAATACAAGGGTATTGCAATTTATGCTCAGCAGGTTGACGGAACAATTTCTCCGATTACTCTTGAATTATTAGGTAAAGCCCAGGAACTTGCACAGGATCTGGACGAAAAGAAAGTTACAGCTATCCTGATTGGTTCCGATGTAAAAGGCCTTGTTGATGAACTTGGTGCATACGGTGCTGACAGAGTTATCGTTATCGATGATCCTGAATTAAAAGATTACAGAACAGAACCATATACACAGGCTTTAGCAGGTGCTATTGAAGAATTCAAACCTGAAACAGTATTAGTTGGTGCAACTGCTATTGGACGTGATTTAGGTCCTAGAACATCTGCACGTGTTGAAACAGGTTTAACAGCTGACTGTACTAAACTGGAAATTGGTGACTATCCATTAGTTGCTATTCCAAATCAGGAACAGAAACATAAGCAGTTATTAATGACACGTCCTGCATTCGGTGGTAACACAATTGCTACTATTGCATGTCCTAACAACCGTCCTCAGATGGCTACAGTAAGACCTGGTGTAATGCAGAAGATTGCTCCAAGAACAGGTTTCAAGCCTGAAGTTGTTGAATGGAAAGCTCCATTAGAAAAGAACAACTGCTACGTTGAAATCGAAAAGGTTGTGAAAGAAGTAAGCACAGTAGCTGATATCTCTGCTGCTAAGATCCTTGTATCTGGTGGACGTGGTGTTGGTTCCAAGGAAAACTTCAAACTTCTTGAAGATTTAGCTGAAGTTCTTGGTGGAACAGTATCCTGCTCCAGAGCTGTTGTAGATAATGGCTGGTTACCAAAAGAATTACAGGTAGGTCAGACAGGTAAGACTGTTCGTCCACATGTATATTTCGCTATTGGTATTTCCGGTGCTATTCAGCATGTTGCAGGTATGGAAGAATCTGATATCATCATTGCTATCAACAAAGATGAAAATGCTCCAATCTTTGATGTAGCTGACTATGGTATCGTTGGTGATTTAAACACTCTCGTTCCATTACTGACAGACAAGATCAAAGCTGCTTTAGCTGCTAAGAACTAAGTTTGAATAGTAAGACTTCCTCCAGTTTTATTTGGAAGAAGTCTTTTTTATTTGTATACTTACAGTATGTTGGAAAATATACATATACATGTTGTTGTCTGCATGGATGAAAACAGAGGAATAGGATATCAGGACAGATTGCTTTACTC
>CAKVLT010000028.1 GCA_934757945.1 uncultured Bulleidia sp.
TTTCGGCTTGTGGTTCGCTACACTTGGTGGTAAATACCCGTGACGGGACTTTCACCCGCTAGACTTGCGCCATGCCTAGCACACAAACGCAAAACAGGCACAGAAAATGTGTGCCTGTTTTTTCATTCTTCATTGTATTTGCGTACAGAGACAGCTACCCCATCTCCCACATCACTATGGAAAACTGTATCGAATCGTTCATCCTGCAGAAGAAAATCTCTGAACTTATGAATCTTGTGTACCATCTGTCTGGTACTTCTGTTATTCGTGGTTTTTGTATTATCCACCATGCCGTGAAAGTTCAGGTTATCAAAGATAAAAACTGTTCCCTTACGGCTGTTTTTATAGAAGTGCTCCAGATATCTTCTGTATTGCGACTTTGCCGCATCCACAAAGATCAGATCATAAATTTTATTTGTCTCAAACTGTGCCCCGTCTATCAGATGTACATGAATTCTGTCCTGTAAACCAGCTTTATGAATATTGTCTACAGCCTGTGTATACATATTTTCGTTCACTTCGAGTGTATCAATTTCATTGTCCCATCTGACCTGAGCCATGCGCATGGAAGAATAGCCTACGGCAGTACCTATTTCCAGAATATCTTTAATATCTGTATGCGTAGTAATGTAGTCTATTAAAAACTCCATGCCATCATCCATCATAATCGGCACATTTTCCAATCTTGCTTTATCGTGTACTTGTTTTTCCAGATTTTCCATACCTGCATTATAGATAATCTATCTCACTTACTCAAGACAAAAAGCCTGGCCGATTAAGACAGGCTTGAAACTTACTTATTTGCCTGATATGGAGAATCGCTGTCCACATCAATGTGCTTTGTGCCATCCGCATGTTCAAAAGCACTTAATTCTGGATGCTCTCTCTTTTCAAGAGTATAGTTTTCATAAGGAGGTTTCTTGTGTACTTCTGCATTCCACTCTTTATCAGCAACTTCTTTCCAGTTTTCTGCATATGGCTTGCACTTGGCACACAGATGTTCTACTTCCTCAGGCGATTCCTGATTTGTCTGATGTGCTCCTGTAGCATGAACCATTTCTAATAACAGATCCGGATTTTCAAGCATTGGACATGGTCTGAGATGATTACGGTTGAAAGGCTGACCTTCATGGTAAGCCATAAACAGAGGACTCTGTAACATCTCCAGAATAGAATGTGTCTTAATGTTTGTATTGGAGAAATGAATAAATACACATGGTTCTGCATCACCATTAGAGTTGATATGGAAGTAGTTTCTGCCACCTGCAATACATCCTCCTACATACTCACCATCATTCTGGAAGTCCATAGGGAAGAACGGAATTGTACTGCTTTCAGAACGAACTTCTCTGATTCTCTTAATCATATATACTCTCTGTTCAGGGGTAGGCATTAATTCTGGGACTGCATTATTACCTACAGGCATGAAATGGAAATAGAAACCAAAGTGTGCACCTTTTTCTGTAATCAAATTAAAGAACTCATCGGAAGTAACAGCTTCAATGTTGTCTTTTGTATAACAGATACTTGTGCCGAAGACAATACCATATTTCTTTAACAGATCCATAGCTTTCATAACGTGTGCATAATGCCCTTCACCACGTCTTGCGTCATTGGTATCTGGTGTACCTTCAATAGATAACATGAATGTCAGGTTACCTAACTTCTGCACTCTCTTACATAAGTCTTCATCAATTAATGTGGAGTTTGTATATGCCGCAAAGAAACAGTCATCATGTTTAGCACATAACTTTAATACATCTTCCTTACGCACCATTGGTTCTCCACCTGTTAACATATACAGATGTGCACCTAATGCTTTACCTTCTGTAACGATCTTATCCATTTCTTCATACGTTAAGGAACTCTTATGACCATATGTACCACTCCAGCAACCGATACAGTGCATATTACAAGCACTTGTAGGATCGAATAAAATCAGCCATGGAATATTACAGTTATATTTCTGTCTGTTTTCTCTGATCGTCTTGGTACCTCTGAAGAAAGCTTCATATCCCAGGTTCAGCAACATCTTTTTAGCATATCCAGGATCAGTATCATCAATAATACTGTTGATAACTTTCATCCATCTGTTATCTGGATTACTGACATAATTTCTTACAGCGTCCAGCTTTTCTTTTGCATCACCGTCGTTGTAGAACTTTTCTGCCATATCAACAATCTTCAGATAAATCTCAGATCTTTCTTCATAGTCATTTGCTTTATTTAATTTTTTTAATAATTGATCAATGATAACAGAAGCAGCCTGTCTTTCAGCCGCATGTGCCATATTCTCAGTAATACTCATACTTCTCTCTCCTTCTTGATTTACACAGACATTGTAGGTTCATCGCAAGAGAAAGATAATTGACAAATCTTAAAGTTTGTCTGGAATTATACAGATTTGCAAATGTGTCAAAATTGGTGCTTCCTTTTTGGGGTTTGTGAATTATGCTTCTGGACATGTAAATTAGATTACTTCGAAAAAGAAGGCTATATTAGCAAAAAAAAGATACAGTCACCTGTATCTAGTTCTGAAGAAACTCCTTTACATAGGCAATCATTTCTCCAAATGTGCCATGAGGAATATCCGTAAGATCCACATGTTGTGTATCTACCAGTGTATCTGTCACAATATATACCTGCATACCTGTCTTTAAGGCAGCTATATCTTCAGAAGTGTCATTTCCCACCATCAGACATTGTGAAGGATCCAGATGGCAGTGTTCAATAATATTTTTGTAGTATTCTGGATTCGGTTTACAATATGTACTGTTTTCATACGTAGTGATGTATTCAAAATCCTCTTTCTGTAATCCGGCCCACTGCACTCTGGAATATGTAGCCTGAGGAGGAAAGATAGGGTTTGTCGCAAGAATTGGCTTTTCCTTGCCTTCAAACAAAGCCATCAGCTGTGAGGTTAAAGGCTGATACCCGCAGGAACTTTTCACCTGCTGAAATTCCTTTTCATAATACGCATCAAAATAAGGAATATCTTTCCTCACCTTACTGCCAAACACCTTTTCAAAATCACGCCAGAAAGCTTCTTCATTGGTGGTACTTCCATCATTCATCACCATGGATTTTGTGCCAGACCAGATAGCCTGTATGAGTGCCTTTGGCTCATATCCCAAAGGGGCTACTGTTGCGGATAATGTGCCAAAATACGCTTTTGTAAACTTTTCCTGATCCATTGGCAGTAATGTACCATCAAGATCGAATAACACTCTTTTACTCATAAACTGTTTAAAGCAGAAGTATTCAAAATATCTCTTACTTTCTGCATTCCTTTCTTTTCACTGTATACATACACAGCAGGTAATTCTCTGGAGAGGAATAAAGCACTGCCTTCTGTCACAGAATAGGCACCGCATCTTTCAAACAGTAAAATATCTTCTTCACGTAATACAGGCAATTCTACTTCTCTGACTAACACATCTGCTACAGTACATAAGCTTCCACATACACAGTATGTTTTCTTTGTGTCTTGAGGCACTGCCTGTAACACATGTATTTCAGGCACTTTCATAGCCATGGTCTGCCCATAGTATTTCAACTGGTGCATACCACCATCAACAATAACATACTCAGTATCAGAGTTATCTTTTATATCTTTTACTCTTGTACTGAAAGTACCGCAGCCAGAAGACAGAAATCTTCCCATTTCTATACCTAACGGATATTTTTCTTTCAGTTTTGCAAGATATGGCACTGCCATGAAAAGATTCTCTCTTTCCTTTTCTTCATATGGTGCTTCAAAGTACTCTGCACCAATACCAGGTCCCATTTCCAGCAGTTCCGCCTCAAAGTGATACTTCTCTTTCAGTAAGGTCATAAAAGCATCCAGTCTTTCTATATCCTTAGCCAGCTGTCTTTCTTTTTTCTGTGTACCGGAATAGTAATGAATACCTGCGATATGCAAATGAGGGTATTGCTGTATATTTTCAAATATGGAAAAGATATCTTCCTGACTCATGCCAAACTGATTACCACTTGTCAAACGTAATAAAACTCTTGCCGTTGTCTGTAACTTTGCACAGACTTCTTCTTCCACACGTACATGTTTCAGGCTTTCTGCAGTGACATAATCCACACCATATTCTATGGCTTCATACACATCTTTCACTTCCTTATTCACACCGCTGTAAATGATTCTTTTCGGATCTACGGCATATTTTTTACAGATAGTCAGTTCCCCAGGAGAACATACCTCCACATGGCGAATACCTTCAGGAAGAGCAGAAAGCAGAAACGGATTGGCTTTAATAGAGAAAGTAAGAGGAATATCTCTCAATACACTCTTTGTAAACTCTATTTTTTCTTCAAACACGTCCATATCAAAGAAGTAAGCAGGACTGCTTACTTCTTTCATCGGAATGGTTTTTAAGTATTCCAGAACTGTCATGGGTTATTCTGCTCCAATACCCTTGAGCATTTCCACCATGGCATCTACGGAATTAAAGTTTTCAGGCACAAGATCCTTTGGTCTGATAGTCACATCAAATTCATCGGATAATTCTGCAACGATAGACAGGATATCAAAAGATTCCAGTACACCATTGGTAATTAACTGTGTTTCTGTTTCAAAGTCCACATCAGGACGAATATCGCTTAAAATTTCTACTACTTTTTCTTTCATCTTACATGTTCTCCTTTAATGTAGTTGTGTCAAGCTTACCATTGGCAAGTCTTGGTAACTTTTCTAATTGTAATACTTTACGAGGAACCATGAAACCTGGTAAGACGGATCTTAATCCAAGAATCACTTGTCTTCTTTCGCATGTACCTTCATAGAAAAGATATAACACTTCTTTTTCTTTATTATACATGGCAACGCATTCCTGTACACCATCTATTCTTCTTGCGGCCACTTCAATTTCATCCAGTTCCACACGGTGACCCATGTGTTTGATCTGTCTGTCCATACGACCATGGAACATCAGCAGCCCATCTTCATTCCATTGTCCATAATCACCGGTTCTGTACATTCTCTGAGGATAGCCTTTGCAGTTAGGATTCATCACAAAGCTCTTACTGGTTCTTTCAGGATCATTGTAATATCCTAAGGCAAGGATTGGACCTGAGACACAGATCTCGCCTGTTTCTCCTTTTTCTGCATAAGAAAGATCTTCTTTCACCAGGAAGACATGATAGTTTTCATAAGGCACACCAATTGGAAGCACTTCATTCTCCTCAACTACATGATCCACAACATAATATGTGCAGGAAGCTGTAGCTTCAGTTGGTCCATACTGATTGACAAAGACAGCTTCTGGTAAATGTGTCTGCCATACCCTTAAACATCTGGAAGGCATAATAGACCCTGAAAAGCAGATTTTCTTTAATGTCTTTAAGGCATTGTCTTCAAAAGCTCCAAGAGATGTCAGAATAGTGAACGCACTGACTGACCAGCCAACAGAGGTAATCCCCTGTGTATTCATAACGTCAAACAATCTGTCTGGTTCCATGAAGTATTCTTTCTTCAGGATAAAGGAACGGCACCCTGTTAATAACGGAATATAGATATCTCTGATAGCCGCAATATAATCTAACGGAGACTGATTCCCTAAAACATCCTCTTTATCAATCTTCATGACTTTAACATAGCTTTCAATATACGTCATCAAAGCAAGATGATCAGTAATCACTCCCTTAGGTTTACCACTGGATCCACTTGTAAAGATGACATACAGAGGATCTGTTTTGGAAAGATTTCTTCTTGTACATGCCAGATACTCTGTATCTGTTTCATGTGCAAGACATTCTTCCAGACTGTATACCTCACAATGTGCCAGAGACTTTGCAAGTTCCATGTAGGAGTCATCCGCAAGAATACATGCAGGATTAAGATCCTGTAAAATAACCTCAATTCTTTCTTTTGGAAGACTGCCATCAATCGGTGCATAAGCGTGACCGCTGTACACGATTCCAAGATATCCGACAATGGTATGCACATGTCGTCCACTGAGAATGGCTACAGGCTGTGTACCCTGTACTTCTTTTAAAGAAGAGCCGATGCGCTGCGCCTGTTCTTTTACCTGTTGAAACGTGATAGATTCCTTTTCATCCCAGTAGACTACTTTATCGCTGTCCCACTGCTCCAGCCAGTCCAATACTGTATTACAATTCATATTACTTATCCTCCTCCTGCAGGTTATTTAACACTTCCTGATAGTCGGTATAAAAGAACGTATCCGGATCATCTGACTGCAGAATTTCTGAAAGTACACGGGTATGTTTCTGAGAGAATTCCCCCATCATATGCCCGTCTTCATCCACAAAGTCACTGTCCTTTTGACCAAGATATTCTTTCTTAACATAGTTCATATCATAGAATGGTACGTCATTTTCGTGACACAGTTCTGTGAAGTACGCATGTACATCTTCCATATTATCACTTTGCAATCTTACAGGTGGTAATGCGGATTGTACACAGATTAATTGTATACCATTCTTCTTACAATACTTTACCATCATGGAAAAATACTTCAAACATTCTTCGTTAACACTGTCAGCTGTAAAGGTATATGGTGATGTTTTTACCTTACTTCTGCTTTTACCATATCGATACCCTCTGCCTATATATTCATAGTTTATAGATACCCCTACAGTTTCATTGACGAGTTCTATGGCAGAAGAATCTTTTTCTCTGTACTCTCTGGAAAGTTTTGTCTTTACCACTTTACCTATATCCGGTGTCTTTAATGCCGTTAAACTGTAATCAAACAACACATCGTTATAGTTATCCTCTAAAGACACATGCATGAAATAATCCAGTCTTCTTTCTCCTGTAAGATTCCAGAAAAGATTGGTATCTCTTCCGGCATTTCTTCTGTGATTGATATCCCAGTAAGTAGGATCTATATCAAAAATGACGGTTTTATAGCTGTGATGCTGGTTTGCTTCAAGCAAAAGATAATATTGCTGCAATACAGGCATCACACGTCTTGCAAGATCAAAAGCATTGCACTGCATTTCATCAGACAATGCATATGGATCAATACTTGTTTCAGCATGAGACTGCCCTAAAATCAATGTATCATAGTCTCCGCTTGAAGCTTCACTGACCAGTATTCTCACACTGGAAGGCTGTGTAAACAATGTGGAAAACACAATCCCAACAATAATATTCACCACTACAAACAAAGTTCCTTTTTTAAAAGTTTGCATATAAGAAACCTCCTGCTGAAGCTACTCTTCCAAAACAGGCAATACATTGTATCATCACTGTCCAGACGATTACCTGTACGATAAATGGTTTTGTATTCAGCGTATCTCTTAAAGAAACACCCTTTTCATGCTGGATATCCACATACAGTAATACAAACGTTGCACATAGAACTATAGTCGCATCCAGTGCAGGCAATAAAGAATTACCCACACCACTGAAAACAAACAGATTCTTAAACAGAATACCGGCTTCATGTGCAGTATAGGTAGTATCAAAAATCCATCCTATCGTTACAATCAAAAACGTACGTACTAAGCAGAACACGGAATACCATCTTTCCTTACCTGTAATATGCAAAGATTTCTTCATGTTTGCATATAACGGAATAGCAATGGTACTGAAGGCAAGAATACACCCATTATATAAACCCCATGCAGTAAAGTTCGTACCTGTTCCATGCCATACGCCAACAAGTAAAAATACAAGAATATTAGAGATAGCTCCGACAATATGCGCACTTGTCTTTCTGTCGGTCAGCTTCTTCAGCTTCTTCTCTATCTTTCTCATCCATTTAGACATGGATAAAGGGTAAAACATATAATCCTTCATCCAGGAACCTAAAGAGATATGCCATCTTCTCCAGAATTCACCAAGAGACTTTGAGAAATATGGCTGTCTGAAGTTTTCCACAAGATCAATACCAAAACATTGAGAAATACCACGGATAATATCTATACCTCCGGAGAAATCACCATATAGCTGAAAGCCATAATACAGTAATCCAAGCCATGCGGCTAGCCCTTTTGGCAAAGTGCCACTTTCAAATATAATGCGCACATATTTACCATATCTGTCCGCAATCACCATCTTTTTGAATACACCCCATACCATTAACTGCACACCATATTTTATGTTGTGAGAACAATAGGCATGCGTAGTAACAAGTTGAGGTTCCAGCCGGTCATACCTACTGATGGGTCCCTGTACAAGTTGAGGAAAATAACATGTAAACAACAAGACTTTCCAGTATTTTGTTTCAGCAGGTATCTTTTCTCTGTACACATCAATAGAATAAGATAATACCTGTAGTGTATAATAAGAAATTCCTATCGGAAATAACCACTTACTTATAAAAGCAGTGTCCATATGCAGGAAACCAATGGATGGTACATACTTCAGTCCAATCAACAGCCCTACTGTCACAAGCACACTGATAAGTACTCCTTTGGTTTGACCAGGGTACTTTAAAGCACTCAGATACACACATAATGAGGAAAGAATCACAAAAACAATACCAAACACACTGTGACTGAAAATAAATAGAATACTGATCAGAAGTAAAAACCATGGCTGGTACTGTTTACAAAATGTATAGTACGCAATAAGACTTGCGGCTAAAAACAATAAAAAACCAAATCCGGTAATCTGCATAAACACACCTCAACAAGGAAATATTATACTTCTTTTCTCCTGTAATTACATCCATTTCTATATCTCTTAAGAAATCCAAAAAAAGACACTCGATTGAGTGCCTTCTTCAAATGCTTTAATTAAGCTTCGATTTCTGTGATACTACCGGAACCTACTGTTCTACCACCTTCACGGATGGAGAACTTTGTTCCCTGTTCGATAGCGATTGGGCTGAGAAGTTCAACTTCCATTACAACGTTATCGCCTGGCATACACATATCTGTTCCTTCAGGAAGTGTAATAACACCTGTAACGTCTGTTGTTCTGAAGTAGAACTGTGGACGATAGTTGGAAACGAATGGAGTATGACGTCCTCCTTCTTCCTTAGTTAATACGTAAACCTGAGCCTTGAACTTTGTATGAGGTGTAACGGATCCTGGTTTAGCAAGAACCTGTCCACGTTCGATCTGTTCACGGTTAACACCACGAAGTAATGCACCGATGTTATCACCAGCCTGAGCGAAGTCCAGAGTCTTTCTGAACATTTCGATACCAGTAACTACTGTCTTGGATGTAGGCTTGATACCAACGATTTCAACTTCATCGTTTAAAGATAACTTACCACGTTCTACACGTCCTGTAGCAACTGTACCACGACCTGTGATTGTGAATACGTCTTCTACAGCCATTAAGAATGGTTTGTCAAATTCATGTTCTGGAGCTGGGATGTAAGAATCTACAGCATCAAGAAGTTCCTTGATAGCTGGTGTCCATTTTGGATCGCCCTGTAATGCCTGGAAAGCGGAACCACGGATGATAGGTGTTTCATCACCATCAAATCCATATTCGGAAAGAAGTTCACGAACTTCCATTTCTACTAAGTCGATTAATTCTTCATCTTCAACCATGTCGCACTTGTTTAAGAATACAACAATCTTTGGAACACCTACCTGACGAGCAAGTAAGATGTGTTCACGTGTCTGAGGCATTGGTCCATCAGTAGCAGCAACTACAAGGATAGCGCCGTCCATCTGAGCTGCACCAGTGATCATGTTCTTAACATAGTCGGCGTGACCTGGACAGTCAACGTGTGCATAATGTCTCTTCTCTGTCTGATACTCAACGTGTGCAGTATTAATAGTAATACCACGAGCCTTTTCTTCTGGAGCACCATCGATCTGGTCATAAGCTTCGAAAGAAGCTTTACCATCTTCTGGATGTTCAGAAAGATACTTTGTGATCGCAGCTGTTAATGTTGTTTTACCATGGTCAACGTGACCGATAGTACCAACGTTTACGTGTTCCAGCGTACGGTCGAAATGTTCCTTAGCCATTTTTGTTTTCCTCCTAAAAATATTTTATCGTAAACCCGATAACATTCTAAGTGAATCGGGGGCTAAAATCAATAATTACTTATCAGCACCAGTGGTGTTTTTTGCAATAATTTCTTTAGCAATGCTCTTTGGCACTTCCTCATAGTGATCCATCTGCATGGAGTAGATTCCACGACCCTGTGTAAAGGAACGAAGATCTGTTACATATCCAAACATCTGAGCTAATGGGATGAATGCCTTAACTTTAATAGCGTTTCCTGTTTCTTCCTGTTCACGGATCTGACCACGTCTCTTTGTAACGTCGCCCATGATTGTACCAAGGTATTCACTTGGTGCTGTAATATCTACAGCCATGACAGGTTCAAGAATTGTAGGATTACACTTCTTAGCTGCTTCTTTAAGAGCTAAACTAGCAGCAATCTTATATGCCTGTTCGGAAGAGTCGACATCATGGTAACTACCGTCGAACAGAACTGCTTTGATATCAACGATTGGATATCCTGCAACTAAGCCGTTAGGTAATGCTTCGATAAGACCCTGTTCAGTTGGCTTGATGAATTCCTTAGGTACGGATCCACCAACTGTAGCATCTTCGAATACGAAGCCCTGTCCTGGGTTTGGAGAGAAACGAATCCAAACGTCACCATACTGACCATGACCACCAGACTGACGGATGAAACGACCTTCAACTTCAGCTTCAGAAGTGATGGTTTCACGGTAAGCAACCTGAGGAGCACCTGCAGCAGCTTCAACCTTGAATTCTCTCTTCATACGGTCCATGATGATGTCTAACTGTAATTCACCAACACCGGCAATGATTGTCTGACCTGTTTCTTCATCTGTATATGTCTTGAAAGTAGGATCTTCTTCAGCAAGTTTTGCTAAAGCAACGTCCATCTTCTGAGAGTCAGCTTTTGTCTTAGGCTCTACAGACATCTGAATAACTGGTTCAGGGAATACCATGGATTCAAGAATAATTGGATGCTCTTCATCACATAATGTATCACCTGTTGTTGTGTACTTCAGACCTACAGCACCTGCGATATCACCTGCATATACTTCAGTGATATCTGCTCTGTGGTTAGCGTGCATACGAACGATACGTCCTAATCTTTCTCTCTTGTCTTTAGAAGCATTGAGAACATAAGAACCAGCTGTTGCTGTACCAGAATATACACGGAAATATGTCAGTCTTCCTACGAATGGATCAGTAGCAATCTTGAATGCTAAAGCACTGAATGGCTGATCATCTGCAGGAATTCTGTCTTCTTCTTCACCATTTTCCAGGTGTCCCTTGATAGCAGGAACGTCTACTGGAGAAGGTAAGTAATCTACTACAGCGTCCAATAATAACTGAACACCTTTGTTCTTATATGCGGAACCACATAATACAGGGAAGAATTCAGAAGTTAATACACCCTTACGGATAGCTGCTTTTAATTCTTCAACTGTTGGTTCTTCACCTTCAAGAACCTTCATCATCAGTTCATCATCATAGTCAGCAACTGCTTCTAATAATTCCTGATGTTTTAACTGAGCTTCTTCAAGGAACTGTTCATCGATATCAGAAATCTGAATATCTGTACCCAGGTCGTTCTGGTACATTTCCTGTTTCATAGTAACAAGGTCGATGATTCCACGGAATGTGCTTTCTGCACCGATTGGCATCTGAATAGCTGCTGCTTTAGCACCTAATCTTGAACCAATGGAGTTAACAGACATATCGAAGTCAGCACCAGTAGCGTCCATCTTGTTAGAGAAAACGATACGTGGAACTTTATATTCTGTAGCCTGTCTCCAAACTGTTTCAGTCTGAGGTTCAACACCAGCCTTGGAGTCAAGAACTGTAACAGCGCCATCTAATACACGTAAGGAACGTTCAACTTCAGCAGTGAAGTCTACGTGGCCCGGTGTATCGATGATATTGATCTGGCAATCCTGCCAGTGAGCTGTTGTTGCAGCGGAAGTGATAGTGATACCACGTTCCTGTTCCTGAGCCATCCAGTCCATCTGGGATGCACCATCATGAGTCTCACCAATCTTATGAATCTTACCTGTGTAATAAAGGATACGCTCTGTTGTTGTTGTTTTACCAGCATCAATATGAGCCATAATACCAATATTACGGATCTTATTTAATGGAAACTCTCTGCCCATTTTTCTATTCCTTTCTTAAATAAATTACCAACGATAGTGAGCAAATGCTTTATTTGCTTCAGCCATCTTATGTGTATCTTCTTTCTTCTTTACAGATGCACCAACACCGTTAGCAGCATCCATAATTTCGTTTGCTAATCTCTGTTCCATTGTCTTTTCGTTTCTAAGACGAGCATAGTTAACAATCCAACGTAGACCTAATGTAAGTTTTCTTTCAGCACTTACTTCTACTGGAACCTGGTAGTTTGCACCACCAACACGGCGAACCTTCAATTCTAATTGAGGCATTACATTAGCGAGAGCCTTTTCAAATACTTCCATTGGGTTCTCACCAGTCTTCTTTTCGATGTCTGCGAAGGCATCATATAAAATAGTTTGCGCTGTACCACGTTTACCATCAATCATAATTCTGTTGATTAATTTAGTAACAAGCTTTGAATTGTAGATTGGATCTGGAAGTACATCACGTTTTGCTACATACCCTTTTCTTGGCATTTTCTTTCTTCTCCTCTCTATCCTTATTTCTTAGGCTTCTTAGCGCCATATAAAGAACGGCTCTGGTTACGATCATTTACACCAGCGCAGTCCAATGTACCACGAATAATGTGATAACGAACACCAGGTAAATCCTTAACACGACCACCACGGATCATGACTACGGAGTGTTCCTGTAAGTTGTGTCCTACTCCTGGAATATAAGCTGTAACTTCCATGCCGTTGGATAAACGTACACGGGCATACTTACGAAGAGCAGAGTTAGGTTTCTTAGGTGTCATTGTTCCGACACGGGTGCAAACCCCTCTCTTCTGAGGACATGCGATTTTTGTTGTCTTGCTCTTTAAAGAGTTATAGCCTCTGTTCAGAGCTGGTGACTTTGACTTGTAAACTTTATCGGTACGGCCTTTGCGTATCAACTGGTTTATTGTTGGCATTACGAATTCTCCTTTCGTTTGTATATCGTGCACACATTCCCGAGTGTGCCGCCCCTTAGTCTAAATAATAAGCTTCACATACAGTAAAGCCACTATTCGCCAAGCAAATCTATTTTACTATTACTTACAATCCCGTCAAGCGTTTTTTCACTGTTTTTACGCATAAAACCTAAAAAATCGTGTGAAATTGTGGAAATTCAATACGATTCTTCGCAAACATTGACAACTATTTGTATAATGATAATCGGAGGTACTCACATGGCAAAAAATGTATGCGACTTTTGCCTCAGCGAGGGCGGCACTTTCTTTTCAAGATTATCCCGTCTTTCTGATGGTCATCATATTTGCAAAAACTGTAAAACAATCATTACATCTTATGGGTTACCTGTACAATTTGATCTATTTCAGCAATTAGTAACTGCTCAGCCTAACCTCAGAGACATGATCATGGATGCCTATCTTGAAAATCATGAACCTCAAAGTACAATAGCTAAGTTTTACCCATTGCCTAAAGTAATGTTACATGAAGGAGAACACTGTCTGAACGCATGTCCTGCTTCGATCACTGTAGAGGAATCCGCTGTTCCGGAAAAAGATGCAGTCAAAACTATTGAAGGTATCAGGCGCGAAGACATTAACAATTTATCTGATGCGATAAATAAGAAAACTTCTAAAACAATAAAAGGCATCCTGTATGAAACAGAGATTGCTTTATACTTCTTATCAGATAAATTCATCAACTGTCACAGACTCGGATTCGTCAAAAGAAACACTCACGATAATTCCCATGTTGTCGTTGTTACAAAAAAGAATACATTCACGTATGCTATAGAACATGCTGATTTGTTCTTTTTGAGAGAACGTTTCTTCCGTAAAGTAAATGCGGCTGCCTGTAACAAGAAACAGCATCTGATTTACATCCGCAATGATAACGAATTAACCATTACACCTGGTGTATATGAAATTCCACGTTCTTTACGTCCCGGTATTTACAAGGTAAAAGCAGTCAATGATGCAGGATTACATATCCGTGACTCTATTGGCAGAGTAAAAGACTACTACGAAAATGAAGAATGCATCGATCTTTCCAACGGGGGCATTCTGGAATGTACCGGTGAATACGAATTACAGTGGGTTGGAGACAAGAAATCCGATAAATAAGAGTTTTCTAAACGTGAAAACTCTTTTTTTATACCTCCAAAAAAAAGAAGGATTTCTCCTTCTTACTGCTTTACTCCAAGCAAAGATCCAATCACACTGTTTAATACAGATAACAGAATGCTTGCTAAAAATGCTCCTTGAAATCCAGAAACATAAGAGCCTGCAATACTGAATGCCAGCATCAGAATCGCAGTATTGATGACAATAGAAAAGATCCCCAATGTCATAAAAGTAATTGGAAATGCCAGCACCTTCAGAATTGGTCTGATAGTCTTATTCAGTAATGCCAGAACTAAAGCTGTAAATAAAATAGCTTCCATATCCTGGAAATATATACTCACCATCAGATGATCCAGTATCCATAAACTCAGAAAATCCACTGCCCAGGTTCCTAAAAATCCCTTCATGTTCATTCTCCTTCCGGCTTAATATAATTACTGCCATGTCTTAACATATACAACACAACAAATATCCCTGCAATACCTGCACACATATAATTGATAATTCTTAAGACTTTTTCTTTTGTGGAAAGAACTTCTTGTTCTTCTATCGTCTTATCAAGAAGAACCCTTCCCACTTCTTCATCATTCAGTGTAAACACTACATAGCCTCTTGCCTTATTCACAGAATCCCCATCTACTATTTCAATCGTATACTGCAGTTTAGATTCATCTGTAGAAACTGGCATCAGTAAAGATAAATCCTGAGATAAAGCATAGGTAGCTCCATCCTGTTCTTTACTTCCCACCTGTTCTTTTGTGATTGTAATCGTTTTATAATTGGAAAATCCATAGTCCAGCAGTTTCATCAGTTCTCCATGTGCCACTTCTTTGGACTCTTCCTGAAATACCACCGCTGTTAAAGAGGTACCATTTCTTTCCGCGCTCATCACACAGCTATACTTTCCATTACTATCCAGCCCATCATAGAAACCGATAATCCCATCATAAGAAACAGGGTCTCTTGTCAATGTAACACTTTCACCTAAAGTAGAAGGAGTATACTGCAATCCTGTATACAGATCTTTTAAGGCAGTGATATGCATATAGTCTGTAGCAATTGCTGCCACATCCTTTGCACTGACACATTGGCCTTCTGCAGATGTTCCTTCACTGTTAGAAAACACACTGGTTGTAAGCCCAAGCCTTTCTGCGGATTTGTTCATGGAAGAGACAAAATCTTTCTGTAAGCCTAATGCATAGGCACAGTCTTCATACCCCTGATACAACACTGCTGCCATCAGATCTTTCTTGGCATATTGTGCACCTTCCGTTAAGCCAAAAGAAGCATTCAACCCGTCTTTTGGTGTATACGGAATCGTATCTTCATCCGTTCCATTAGCAGTATATACGCTCATAAATCTGACCATACTGCCAGAATCACATGGAGTATCTGCTTCTTTACCATATAATACAGACCCACTGACAGAACTTATCAATACTGCATTGGACGCCTGTAAGTCTATTTCCACTTCTTCTGCATAAACCCGTGGTATCATCATGCTTAATAGCAACAATACAGTGATACATATTTTTCCTTTTTTCAACATATCCCCATTATACAAAAAAAGAACCTTATCCGATAGAATAAGGTCCAAATACTCATTTTCTTGCAATATGCAATAAACGTAAGGAGTTTAATACACATAACATGGCTACACCTGTATCTGCAAAGATGGCCATCCACATGTTGGCAATACCAAAGGCTCCAAGAATCAATGTGACAACCTTGATAAAAATAGCAAAACAGATATTTTCATTGGCCACTTTCAGAATTCTCTTACTGCTTGCAATAGCAAGAGATATTTTGGATGGTTTATCATCCATGATAACTACATCCGCTGCTTCAATAGCCGCATCTGCCCCAAGAGCACCCATGGCAATCCCAAGATCACTGCTTGTGATAACCGGTGCATCATTCACACCATCTCCCACAAAGGCTGTCACAGCATTTGCCTTGATATCTTTCACATGCTGTACCTTTTGTTCTGGAAGGCATCCTCCAAAGGCTTTATCCGCATGCAGTTTGGAAGCCACTTCATCCACAATCTGCTGATTATCCCCGGATACGATATATACACGTTTTCCTTCTTTATGTAGCTGCTCTACTGCTGAGCGAGCATCTTCTTTCAGCTGGTCTCTTAACACCAGTACTCCAAGATATTTTTCATCAGCTGCCACATACACCAATGTACCGCTGTCTTTTCTTTCTTCACACTCAACATCATAATCACTCATCAGCTTATAGTTACCAACAAGCACTGCATGTCCATCAACAGTACAGCTGACACCTCTTCCTGCAATTTCCTTTACATCCTGAATGCGGCTTTCATCAACAGCCTTTCCATAAGAGGCTTTAATACCTAAAGCAATAGGATGATTGGAATAGTTTTCTGCATAAGCAGCATATTCCAGTACTGTATCTGTATGTTCTCCATACATTTCTTCTACAGCAAACTGACCGGAAGTAAGCGTACCTGTTTTATCCATGACTACTACTTCTACTTTTGCAAGAGCTTCTATAAGGTTAGCACCTTTGACAAGCACACCTCTGGAACTGAGCCCACCGATACCTGCAAAGAAAGATAACGGAATGGAAATCACAAGAGCACATGGACAGGAAATAACCAGGAATGTACAGGCTCTGTAAATACCTGTATCCCAGCCGTTCCCCATCAGACCGACAATGACTGCTACTGCAACAGCACTGAATACTACGGCAGGAGTATACACTCTGGAAAACTTGGTAATGAAATTTTCTGCAGTGGCCTTTCTGGAATCCTGATTTTCCACAAGATCCAGAATTCTGGCAACCGTACTTTCTCCATATTCTTTAGTAACCTGAATTTCCAGTACACCTGTCTCATTCACACTTCCAGAGATGACCTCACTGCCTGTATCCACATCTCTTGGCTTGGATTCCCCTGTAAGACTTGCAGTATTCAAACTGGAGGCACCGGAAGTCACAACGCCATCCAGAGGAATTCTTTCTCCCGGTTTTACTCTGACAATTTCTCCTGTGGATACTTCTTCAGGATTCACCTTGATCCACTGACCATCTCTTTTAACTACGGCAAATTCAGGGCGAATATCCATTAAAGCTCCGATAGAAGCTCTGGATTTAGCCACTGCCATATCCTGGAAATATTCCCCAATCTGATAGAACAGCATAACACCTGTAGCTTCTTTCATATCTCCTAAATAGATAGCTGCAAATGTAGCAACAGTCATTAAGAAATGTTCATCAAACAGCTGCCCTCTTCCGATACCTTTAAATGCTTGAAAAATAACATCATAGCCTAATATTACATAGGAAACAGCCGCAATCACGTACTGTGACGTTCCATGCATACCCATAGCCACAGCAAATAACACACCACCTGTAATCAGTCTGTACAGCATTGTATGATCTTCTTTTTCTTCCTTTGTTTGTACAGAACCATGACTTAATTCACTGATACTTGTATCAGGTTCTTCTCTGCGTGCAATTTCTTTTACTTCCTGCAGAATTCTTTCTGTTTCAGAAGACTCACAGTCAAACTGTAATGTGCTGTTCATAAAAGAAATCTGTACTCTGGAAATCCCCTGGATACCTGCAAGTTTCCCTTCCAGTTTAGCAGCACAATCTGCACAGTCTATACCTTCAATACGATACTTATGTGTATTGGAAGTTACAGCGTAAGTTTTTTCTTCATGATGTTCATGTTCATGATGGTGGTGATGATGTTTATGGCCTGTAAATGTCACTTTGGCATCTGGTTCTTCTTTCGCTATTAATGCCTCCACCTTTGCACGCATATCACTGCCTGCATCATGTGCGCAATCATACTGTAATGTACTCTTCATAAAGTTTAAGGAGACATTGGATATACCTTCCAGCTGTGCAATCTTAGATTCCAGTTTGGCAGCACAGTTTGCACAGTCTATATCTTCTACCTTAAACATATAGGTAGCTGTTTCTTCTTCCTCTTCATGATGATGGTGCTCTCCACAGCAACATCTTTCATGATGGTGATGACAACACCCTTCTTCATGAATATGCACATCCGGTTCTTCTTCAGAAACAATCCTTTCCATCTCTGCTTCAATCGTCTCTTCCATAGATTCCTCTATATCCAGTGTGGCCACACAGGAAGGAAATTCTACTTTTGCATTATGCACACCTTCCATAGCACCTATCTTATCTTCAAGTTTTTTAGCACAATGAGGGCAATCCAGGTTTTCAAATGTATATTTCTTTTCCATACTATCATTCTCCAACATATGAACAACTGTTCATATGTTTATGATAATAACTCTCTACGTCTGTGTCAATAGTATTTCTCTTGACTTTCTCTGTTTCTATCTTATTCTTTCTGTGTGAGGTAAAACTATGATCAGACACAACTATCACACACATACAAAAAGATGCGGGCATGCCACAGGAGAAGATGAAGAATACGTACTTGCGGCTATTCAGGCAGGTGTAAAGACACTTGGCTTTTCAGATCATGCACCATATGATCTTCCTCATCCTTCTGAACGTATGGACATCACTCAGGTACAGGAATACTATGACTCTGTTCATGCATTACAGAAGGAATACAAAGATCAAATCGACATTCATCTGGGAATGGAAGTAGAATGCTATACAACCAAATGGGATATTCTGTCTCAGTGGAGAAAAGACACAGACTACTGTATCTTAGGTCAGCACAATCTGGATTTTGAAGCACAGAGTTCTTATGATCTGACAAATGCCAAAGAATTAAACACATACTGTGACAGACTGGAATATGCCTGTAAACATGGTCTGTGTGATTATATTGCACATCCTGATGTCTGCTTATACAGCTATCCTGTATTAGACGAAGGAGTTCGTTCTGTCGCAGAAAGAATTGCGACTATCTCCTCTACTTACCACATGCCACTGGAATTAAACTGTGGTTCCGGAGTGAGGTATGGAAAAAGCAGATATGAAGATGGCTACAGATATGCCTATCCTACACGCATCTTTTTTGAAGAATTTGCAAAAAAGAACTGTGACATCATTATAGGTCTGGATATTCATGATCCATCTCTGTTTTCTACAGATGAATATATAGAGAGGGCTTTAAGTGTTATTGAAGGCTTATCCTGTAACATCATTGAAAACTACCCTTTAATCGAAGAAGCGAAGAAGAGAAAGAAGTTGTTTTATTAAAAAACAGCTTCTTTCTTCTTTACTGCTATACATATACGGACATGTGTACATTACTTCTTTCTTGTAAAAGTTACATACTAGTACATATCGAATAGGAGGGACAAATATGAAAACAGGTGTTATTGATGTTGGCGGTGGATTCAGAAGTTCTTTTGGAACAGGTATTCTGGATTACTGTCTGGATCATTCCATTACATTTGATTACTGCATTGGAGTCAGTGCAGGTTCAGCAAACCTTTGTTCCTATATGGCAGAACAAAAAGGAAGAAACTTATACTTCTATACGAAGTATTTTGACAGATGGCAATACATGAGTATAAAGAATCTTGTGGAAACAGGTTCTTATATCGGTCTGGATTATATATATTCCGATTTATCCAATCATGACGGAGAATACCCGTTAGACTGGAAAAAAATACGTGACGGACACAGAGACCTAGTTATTGTTGCGACAAATGCCTTAACAGGCGAACCACATTACTTCCATAAGTGGGATATGCGTCAGGATGAATATGATCCTATTAAAGCTTCCTGTTGTGTACCTGTAGTTAACAGACCTTACGTAATTGATGGAACTCCTTATTTTGATGGAGGACTGTCTGATCCCGTACCATATAAGAAAGCCTTTGAAGACGGATGTGATAAAGTAGTACTTATTCTTACAAGACCTGCAGCGTTTAAAAGAGCACCTAAAAAAGACAAAGTCATCACAGACCTGTTAAAGCCATTACATCCTCACGCTGCTGAAGCCATGGCTAACAGAGCAGAAGTATACAACCGCTGTGTGGAAGAGTGCTTACAGTTACAGGAAGAAGGAAAAATGGTGGTCTTAGCCCCAGATGATATAGGGGATATGAAGACTCTGACCAAAGACGTGGAAGAAATTAAAGCTTTATATCAGAAAGGTTATGACGCTGGTTCTTTGATTCCAGAAGAATGGTTTGAAAACAAGTGAACCTCCCCACCTTAACAGATGTAAGATATCATGTTTGAAGATGGGGCTTCTAAGCTAAATGAATCCTAATGACTCAGTTTAACCTGTGGCATGTCCACAATACCGCTATTTCCTTGCTTACGCTTGGAAATTACCTGATTGCGCTAATACAAGATCTGGATGTTTAATGATTTGATACTCATTGAAATCCGGAT
>CAKVLT010000029.1 GCA_934757945.1 uncultured Bulleidia sp.
GTACTACCGCCATTCATCCTGAAGTATTGAAAACATATACTCAGTTATTGGAGAAGTACTTTGCTAACAGTGAATCCTTATATGATGAAGGAGTCGATGTATTCCGTTCTTTGGAAAAAGCACGTGCAGGTATTGCTTCTTTGCTTGGAGTGAAATCCGATGAAGTATTGTTTACTTCCGGTTCCAGTGAATCTAATTCTACAGCTATCAAATCAGTTTGTTTTGCACAGAAGGAAAAGAATCATATTGTTACCAGCTGTATTGAACACTCCTCCATTATGAATGCATGTAAGCAGATGGAGGAAGTTTTCGGGTACAAGGTAACGTATCTTCCTGTTTCCAGACAAGGTACAGTTTCTCTGGAAGATGTTAAAAAAACAGTTACTGAAGATACTGCTATTGTTTCTATCATGTATGTCAACAATGAAACAGGAGCTGTAAATCCTGTTGCTGAGATCGCCGAGTATATCAAGAAACATACGCATGCCTATTTTCATGTAGACCTGACACAGGCTATTGGTAAAGTGGCTTTAGATTTGTCCAACATTGATCTGGCTTCTATCAGTGCTCATAAACTTGAAGGGTTAAAAGGCAGTGGCATACTTATTAAGAAAAGACATGTTCCGTTTGTTCCGCTGATTAATGGTGGAGAACAGGAATTTGGTTTACGTGGTGGAACAAGTAATGCAGTAACAGATATGGTATTTGCCAAAACCTTACGTCTGGCTCTTGAAAACGGAAAGAAATATCACGAACATATACAGAATCTTCATGATATTCTGGTGGAAGGATTAACAGGTATTGATGGTGTGGAAATGAATACAGCTTCTCCATGTATTCCGTCTACTGTTAATTTTTCGTATGAGAATATTCCGAGTGAAATTATGCAGAATGCTTTGAATGCAAGAGGATTTTTAGTCAGCTCCAGAAGTACCTGCGATTCACACTCCCATAACCCAAGCTATGTATTACTGGCTATGGGATATAGTGAAAAAAGAGCCAGTTCCTGTATTCGTGTTTCTTTCTCTTATCAGACAAGCAGGGAGGATATCGAACAGTTTATTTTTGCAGTAAAGGAGATCATCCATCAGTATGGTGAATTATGATACAGTGTTAATTCGCTATGGCGAATTGAGTACTAAAGGAAAAAACAGAAAAGAATTTATAAAACGACTGGATAAGAATATCCGAAATATGTTAAAAGATTTTCCTTCTTTAACATATCAGAGAACACATGATCGTATTTATATCAAACTTCATGGAGAAGATCATGAACTGATAAAAGAAAAGCTTCAGAAAGTATTTGGTATTTCTTCTTTTTCTTTTACCGAAAAAGTTCCAAGTTCTCTGGAAGATATTCAGAATGCCTGTCTTCGTATAGCACAGGAAACGGATAAGAAGACATTCAAAATGATTACCAAAAGACATGATAAGTCTTTTCCGATGAGTTCTGATGAAATCAACAGAGCTGTGGCAGGTCTTATTTTAAATAAAACAAATTTGAAAGTTGATGTGCATAATCCTGAATTATCTATCCGTGTAGAAGTGCAACAGGAATTTACCTATATTACCTCTGAAAAGATTCAGGGAGCTGGTGGCTATCCGACCGGTATTAATGGTAAGGTTCTGCTGATGTTATCAGGAGGAATTGATTCTCCTGTAGCTGCTTATGAAATTATGAAAAGAGGTATTGAAGTAGAAGCTGTGCATTATGCATCTCCACCATATACTTCTCAGGCTGCACAGGATAAAGTCTTGGAACTTGCTACAATGATGAGCGAATATCAGGGAAAGATGAAAGTGCATATTTTAAATTTCACAGATATTCAGCTGCAGATTTATAAAACTGCAGGGGATCCTTATGCTGTTACATTAATGAGACGAATGATGTTCAGACTTGCTGAAAGACTTTGTGTAAAGACAAACTGTCTTGCTATTGGAACGGGTGAAAGTGTTGGACAGGTCGCTTCTCAGACATTGGAATCCATGGTATGTATCAATGATGTAGTGCATCTTCCGATTATCAGACCTCTTGTTTGTTATGATAAGGTGGAAATCATTGCTCTTGCAAGAAAGATTGGAACATATGAAACATCAATTCTTCCGTATGAAGACTGTTGTACAATCTTTGATCCAAAGAATCCTGTCACGAAGCCATCTATTGAAAAAGCTGAAGAATTTGAAAAGATGGTTGATTATGAAGCATTATTACAAACCTGTCTCGATGAAGAAAAAGTGGTTGTAGTTGAACAGCAGAAGGAAGAAGATTTTCTCTAGGAGGTACCTATGGCAGTAAATAGATTAGGTGTAGAATTTCTGGATATGGTACGCGAAAACGTAGCAGTGAATGCACAGGAATTCTGTGATAAGCTGAATCCCTACATTATCAAAGTAGAAATGAACGATTTGTATTCAACAGCTAAAAAACTGAAAATCTTCAGCCTGTTTACCATGTTGTCAAACTGTGATGAGAAAGAACGCATCAAGTATGCAAAAAAGCTTTCTAAATTGCTCTAAAACACATTGACGTAGATAGTTTCTATGGTATAATCATCACGTTATCAGGCCCTCTTGCGAGGTCTGTAACCGCACAGAAAAGGGTTAAATACAGAAATGTTCCCTTCATGGCGCGTCTTAAGATGTATGAAGTAACAGGAGGTGTAAGAAATGTTCGCAGTTATCGAAACAGGCGGAAAGCAACTCAAGGTTGAAGCTGGTCAAGAAATCTATGTTGAAAAGCTTAACGTTGAAGCAGGTGAAACAGTAGTTTTTGATAAGGTTTGCTTAGTATCTGATGATGCTACTAAGATTGGTACTCCTTATGTGGAAGGTGCTAAAGTCACTTGTACAGTAGTAAAACAGGGTAAAGGAAAGAAGATTCGTATCTTCAAGTACAAGCCTAAGAAAGGTGCTACACGTCGTCGTCAAGGACATCGTCAGCCATATACAAAGTTGACAGTTGTTTCTATTGAGGCTTAAGCATGATTACAATTCGTGTAGTTGAAAATGAGCAGAAATACATTACACGTATTTGTGTAAGTGGACACTCAGGTTCAGCAACACATGGACATGATCTGGTTTGTGCTGCAGTCAGTGCCATTACATTTGGTCTGGCTAATGCTGTAGATGAACTATTTCATGAAAAAGTAGAAGTATCTGACAATGTACTGGATATTTCTATTACTCATCCAAATCAAAATACTGAGTTTGTGATGAGAACAGGACTGATTCAATTAAAGACAGTTGAAGAAGTTCACAGTCAGTATGTAAAAATTAAAATGGAGGTGTAGAAACCATGAAATTCACATTAGATATTCAGTTCTTCGCCAGTAAAAAGGGTGTATCTTCCACAAAGAACGGCCGTGACTCTGCCGGTAGACGTCTTGGTGCGAAGAAAGCAGACGGACAGTTTGCAAACTGCGGTTCTATCATTTATCGCCAGAGAGGTACAAGAATTTATCCTGGTTTAAATGTTAAGCGCGGTGGAGACGATACTTTATTTGCTACAGCAAGCGGTATTGTTAAGTATGAACGCCTAGGCAAGGATAAAAAGCAGGTTTCTGTTTATCCACAGGAAGCTTAAATCACGTATCTTAAAACAAACGCTCCTGACAAAGAAGTCAGGGGCGTTTTTCAACAAAGAAGGAGGTAAACTATGATCGATCTTGTAAAACTCCACTTAAAAGCAGGCGACGGCGGAAGAGGTTGTGTTGCCTGGAGAAGAGAGAAATTCTATCCAAACGGAGGCCCGTTCGGTGGAGATGGCGGTAATGGTGGAGACATTTATTTCGCTGTAGATACAAATGAAACAACTTTGATTAAATTACGTTTTACTAAAACTGTGAAGGCGGGAAATGGCTCTCCAGGACTTATAAAAAAAATGCATGGTAAATCCGGAGATGATATCGTTATTCCTGTGCCTTTAGGCACTATGGTTAGAAATGCTGCAAACAACGATCTTTTAGCTGACCTTACTAAGCCTGGCCAGAAGGTTCTTGTTGCGCATGGGGGTAAGGGAGGTCTTGGTAATTATCACTTTGCAACTGCAAGAAATGATACTCCGGAATATGCTCAACCTGGTGAAATCGGTGAAAGTCTAGATGTACAGCTGGAACTGAGATTGCTGGCTGATGCCGGTCTGATTGGATTCCCATCTGTAGGTAAATCTACTTTCTTATCCGTAGTGACAAATGCCAAACCTGAAATTGCTGCATATCCATTTACAACTATTGAACCAAATATAGGTGTTGTTCCTATTGGAGACAGCGGATTTGTCTTGGCAGATATGCCTGGTCTTATTGAGGGAGCAGGAGAAGGTAAAGGACTTGGCCATGAATTTTTAAGACACATCAGAAGATGTCGAGTTCTTATTCACATTCTGGATATGTCTGGAAGTCAAGGCGATCCTAATGAGAATTACAAGATTATCAATAAAGAACTTGCTACTTATGGGGAAGATCTCGTTCAGAAACCTCAGATTGTTGTTGCTAATAAAATGGATGATGAATATGCACAGGAATATCTGAATGAATTTAAAAAGGAATTTCCTGATGTAAAAGTGTATGAAATCAGTGCTATGAAGCACGAAGGTCTTAACGCAGTATTGTTTGCTGCTATGGATGAGATTGAGAAGGCTAAGCAGACTGAAGCAGAAAATCCACAGCCAATGGAAGAAACGGTGGTATATAAATATAAGCCTCAAAGACCTGATTTTTATATAGTTAAACAAGGCCCTCACAGATGGAAAGTTGAAAGTGAGAAACTTGACAGACTATCTGATACCATTGATATGGATGATCCTGATCAGGCATACCAGTTTGCTTTAAAAGTTACACAAATGGGTGTCGATGATGCTTTATATAAAGCAGGTGCCAGAGATGGTGACCAGGTAATTATCGGTAACCATTTAATGGGATATAAGGAGTAGTGCATGATAGCATTTATCAAAGGAACTATTGTTTCAGTAGAGGCTGACTCTATTGTTATTGACCATGACGGTATGGGCTGGGAGCTGTATTATCCGCATGTGGAAAAGGTACATTCTGGGGAAAAGGTACAGATTTATACGTATCTGCAGATTTTGGAAAATGATATGCATTTGTATGGCTTTGAATCCATGCAGGAAAAATCTATTTTTCTGAAACTGATCAGTGTTAAGGGAATAGGTCCTAAGACTGCTATCAACATTCTGCATAAAGCAGGCTCAAATGAATTGATAAATGCAATAGAAACAGGAGATGTAAAATTCCTGAAGACAATGCCTGGTATTGGAGCTAAGGCAGCAAGCCAGATTGTGCTGGATCTGAAAGGTCATTTAATCCCTGTAGAGACTTCACAGGAGAAAAAGAGTCTTCCTCAGGAGATTCAGGACGCCTGTGAAGCATTAAAATCCTTCGGCTATAGAGAATCTGAGATTTCCAAAGCCGTACATATCATGAAAGAAAAGGAAGGACTGACAACTCAGGCATATCTTAAGCTTGGATTACAGTATCTTTCCAAACAGGCACTGAAGGGATAATTCTTATGGACGACGAAAGAGATTTATTATCCGGGACAAAAATTGCGGAAGATGAAGAAGAGTCCATTCGTCCTTCTTCATTAGAAGAATATGTAGGACAGGATGATCTGAAAGAAAACCTGAAAATATTTATTCAGGCAGCTTTACAACGTAATGAATCTTTAGACCATGTTTTGCTATATGGTCCTCCAGGACTTGGTAAAACGACACTTGCCTATATCCTTGCTCATGAGATGCATTCTAATATCAAAACTGTTTCCGGACCAAGTATTGAAAAAGCAGGTGATCTTGCAGCTGTTTTATCTGTTTTAGAACCTGGAGATATTCTGTTTATTGATGAAATTCACAGAATCCCTAAAGTAGTGGAAGAAGTGTTGTATTCTGCTATGGAGGATTTCTATATCGATGTCATGGTAGGAAAAGAATCTGAAGCAAGATCAATTCGTCTGGATCTTCCTCCATTTACTCTTGTTGGTGCAACAACAAGAGCTGGAGACCTTTCTTCTCCTCTCAGAGACAGATTCGGGATAGTTTCCAAGTTGAATTATTACACTAATGAGCAGCTTTCCAGTATTGTTGCAAGAAGTGCAAGAGTACTTGGTTGTACCATTGATGATACAGCAGTATGTGAAATTGCCATGAGATCAAGAGGTACTCCACGAATTGCCAACAGGCTGTTACGACGTATCAGAGATTTTGCCCAGGTTTTGAATGATGGTGTTATTTCTGAACAGGTGTCCAGGGATTCCTTAAACAGATTGCATGTTGATAGTCTGGGACTCGATGAAGTGGATTTAAGATATCTTCGCGGAATTATCGAGAGGTTCCATGGCGGACCTGTAGGACTGGATTCTCTGGCAAATGCTATATCTGAAGAAACAACGACTCTTGAAGATGTTTATGAACCATACCTTATTCAGATTGGTTTTGTGAACAGAACAAGTCGTGGAAGAGTTGCAACAGAAAAAGCTTACGAGCATTTACACATTACCAGGCAGACTGCGTTATTCTGAAGAATCAAGAAAGGTGGCAGGTGGAAATGAAAAAGAAGACTACACATTCCTCTTCAAGGCTGCGTAAACGTGAAAGAAAATTCTTTCTGTGCAGTATGACTGTATATGCAGTTATCTTTCTAATGCTGTCTTCTGTATCTCTTCTTATAGAGTATATGACGGATGCCGGCCCGTATGTACGTTTGGGGTTTTATGGAGGTGTAGGATTCCTCAGTGGAATTCTGACGTCCGTTGTAATGAAATCCAGAGCAATTTACCTGCTCAGAGAATACATTAAACATTGATTTCATTTTTTCTTAGGCTATAATGGTTTCAAGTGATGAAGGGAAGTAGTAAGAAATTCTACGTACTATATAGAGAGTCTGTGGTTGGTGTAAACAGATAGGCGCATTTCTGAAGTCCTCCTGGAGCTGAATATCTGAAAACAGTAAGATATTCCGTTGTTTGCACGTTACGCATTTTGAGAAGTAAGCAATAGTGGTACCACGTATGTCCTGCGTCCTTTGCATAAAGGACGCTTTTATTATTTTTAAGGAGATCAAACTATGGAAAAGAATCTTGACCAAAAATATGACCATCTTAAAGTGGAAGAAGGTCGTTACGATGAATGGTTGAAAAAAGGGTACTTTACTGCAGGCGATAAGTCTAAAGACCCATTTACAATTGTTATCCCCCCACCTAATGTTACAGGTATTCTGCACATTGGTCACGCATGGGATAATACTTTACAGGATATCATTGCGCGTTATAAAAGAATGCAGGGATATGACATGTTATATCTGCCTGGTATGGATCATGCAGGAATTGCTACACAGGCTAAAGTTGATGCCCGCTTAAAAGGCGAAGGTATTTCCAGATACGATATCGGAAGAGAAAAGTTTCTTGAAAGAGCCTGGGAATGGAAAGAAGAGTACGCTTCTACTATTCGTAAACAATGGGCTAAACTGGGTAATTCTTTAGACTACTCCAGAGAGAGATTCACAATGGATGAAGGGTTTAACAATGCCGTTAAACACGTATTTATTTCCCTGTACAATGAAGGCCTTATCTACAGAGGATGGAGAATCATCAACTGGGACCCTGAAGCAAGAACAGCTTTAAGTAATATCGAAGTATATTATCAGGATGATCCTGGTAAGATGTACTACATGAACTATTACACAGTAGAAGATCATGAACATTTTATCGTTGCAACAACACGTCCTGAAACCATGTTCGGTGATGTCTGTGTAGTTGTTAACCCTGAAGATGAAAAGACCAAACATTTAATCGGCAAACACTGCATCAACCCTGCCAATGGTAAAGAATTACCTATTATTGGGGATACATATATTGAAATCGGCTTTGGTACAGGTATCATGAAATGTACTCCTGCACATGATCCTAATGACTATGCTATTGCACAGCGTCATGGTCTGGAAAAACCTATCTGTATGAATCCGGATGGAACTATGAATGCTTTATGTGGAAAGTATGAAGGTATGGATCGTTATGCATGCAGAGAAGAACTGGTAAAAGAATTCGAAGCAAAGGATGTTATGGATCATATCGAAGACATTACACATAATGTTGCTCACTCTGAAAGAACACATTGTGTTGTTGAACCATATCTGTCTCAGCAGTGGTTTGTCAAAATGAAACCTCTTGCTGAAGATGTCTTAAAAAACCAGGAAGATCCTGATCAGAAGATTACATTCTATCCTGAAAGATTTGAAAAGACATTTACACAATGGCTGGAAAATATTGAAGACTGGTGCATTTCCAGACAGTTATGGTGGGGTCATAGAATTCCTGCTTGGTATAACAATGAAACAGGTGAAACCTATGTTGGAGAAGAAGCTCCAAAGGACATTGAAAATTGGACACAGGATGAAGATGTATTAGATACATGGTTCTCCAGTGCATTATGGCCTTTTGCTACTCTTGGATGGCCTGAACAGACAGAAGATTTAGCACGTTACTATCCTACAAGTACTATGGTTACAGGGTACGATATTATCTTCTTCTGGGTTGCGCGTATGGCTTTCCAGGCAAGACATTTTACGCATAACAGACCGTTTAAAGATGTACTGATTCATGGTCTTATTCGTGATGAACAGGGAAGAAAGATGTCTAAATCCTTAGGAAATGGAATTGACCCTATGAAGGTCATTGATGAGTATGGTGTAGATGCCTTACGTTTCTTCCTGACTACGAATTCCACACCAGGTCAGGATATGCGTTATATTCCTTCCAAAGTGGAGGCTGCGTGGAACTTTATTAATAAAATCTGGAACGCTTCAAGATTTGTTCTCATGAATCTTGATGAAGACAGCAGTCTGAAGAATTGTGATTACTCTCATATGTCCAGTGCAGATGCATGGATTCTGAATAAGCTGAATGATACTATTGCTCATGTTACAGAAAACATGGAGAAGTATGAATTTGCTCTTGTAGGAAATGAACTGTACTCCTTTGTATGGAATGACTTCTGCTCCTGGTATGTGGAATTCTCAAAGTCCAGTCTGAACAGTGATGATGCCGATGTAAAACGCAGTGCACAGACTACTTTATTAACAGTTCTGAATGCAAGTTTAAGATTGCTGCATCCATTTATGCCATTCGTTACCGAGGAAATCTATCTGACACTTCCTCATGATAAGGACTCTATCTGTCTGGAAAGCTGGCCTGAAAAGATTGAAGGTGTACCTTCTGCAGATATGGAATCTATGGAAAGACTGATTTCTATGATTCAGAAGATTCGTGAAGTAAAGGTTGCCAATGATCTCAAGCCTAGTGCACCTATTCACTGCATGGTAAAAGATCTTAATGGTACTGTTATTACTCCTGATGACAATATTGCTGCTATGTTACAGAAGATGGCAAAAGCAGAATGGGATACAACATTGGAAGGTGATCTGACTGTAGAAACTGTCTATGAAGGTTCCCTGTATATTCCTAGTGGTGAATTATCTGATCCTGAAGAAGAAAAGGCAAAATTAACAGCTGAACTTGAAAGACTGAACAGTGAATTACAACGTTCTAAGAAAATCTTATCCAATCAGGGATTCCTTGCTAAAGCTCCTCAGGCCAAGATTGATGCCGAAAAGAAAAAGCAGGAAGCTTATCAGAAACAATATGATGTTATTTCTTCGAGATTAGAAGAACTGAATAAATAAGTGTTTTATACACTAAGCAGGTTTTGCCTACTTAGTGTTTTTTTTACTAAGGAAACATAGTAAACTATTAGTACTATTCAAAGGAGCATGTTTATGGCAGAAAAGAAAAATCATACGTTGCTGAAAATTACAGGAACTCTTGCGGCTACAGCAGCTGTAAGTTATGCTGGTGTGACAGCATATGCTTTTAAAGAAATTTTTCAAACTAAGAATTCCAGATTTTATACAGATCCAGAACATTTTATCTTTAAAGATGGAGAAATGACAGAATGGTATCATCATTCTGTGACACATGATGAATATATTACCTCTTATGATGGTTTAAAACTTCATGGCCTGAGCATGAAAAATCACGAGGACAGTCATCAATGGATATTGCTTGCATATGGACCTGGAAAGCATTCTAAGAATCTTACAGAATATTTGTATGAATTTGATCATGCCGGATATAATATTCTGACCATTGATTCCAGAGGCTTTGGAAAGAGCGAGGGTAAATATACCACACTTGGATGGAGTGAACATTATGATGTTATCAGCTGGATAAATTTCATTATCAATGCAGATCCGGACGCTTCCATTTTCCTGTTTGGTACAGGTATCGGTGCAAATGCGGTTATGAATGCAGCAGGCGATTATCTTCCGTCACAGGTAAAATGTGCAGTGGAAGAAGGCGGCTTTACAGAAATTAAAGATCTGTTAAGACTGGCTTTAACGGATGCATTAAAGATTGATGGTAACGTTATATTGCCTGCATTAAATTTAATGGTAAAGCAGTTTTTACATTTCTCTATTTATGATGTAAGTACTCACAGACAATTACAGCAGGCTCAGATTCCTATGCTGTTTATACATGGTAATGAAGATTCCTTCCTCCCTGAGAGCATGTTATTTGATAATTTCTATGCTTATGGAGCTGAAAGAACTTTGATGACCTTACAGGAAGCTGAAAAGGATTATTTCGGTGGTGTATTTCAATTTTTTGATTCTAATCACTAAGAATGGCGAAAGTACGTCATTCTTTTTTTATTGGTTGAGAAATTGTAAGCGCTGTCATATAATAGGAATATCAAATTAGGAGGCAATATGTCTGAAAAAAAATATGTTTATAAGTTTGTAGAAGGAAACGCAGATATGCGTGAACTTTTAGGTGGAAAGGGAGCTAACCTTTCAGAGATGAAATCTCTGGGACTTCCTGTTCCAGAAGGCTTCACTATTACAACTGAAGCTTGCATCCAGTACTATGAAGATGGAAAAAAGATTAATAATGATATTCAGGCTCAGATTGATGAACATGTCAGCTGGCTGGAAAAAGAAACTGGTAAGAAACTGGGTGATACAGAAAATCCATTATTAGTATCAGTTCGTTCCGGAGCACGTGCATCCATGCCTGGTATGATGGATACTATTCTCAATCTTGGTATGAATGATGAAGTAGTTAAGGTTGTAGAAAATAAATCCGGGAATAAGAGATTCGCTTATGATTCTTACCGTCGTTTTATCCAGATGTTCTCTGATGTGGTTATGGGATTAAGCAAGGCAAAATTCGAAGACATCATCGATGAAATCAAGGAAAAGAAGGGTGTAAAACTGGATATTGATCTTGATGCGGAAGATATGGTAGAAATGACTGAACGCTTCAAGGAATTCTATAAGGAAAACCTGAATGAAGATTTCCCACAGGATCCACGTACTCAGTTAGAACGCGCCATCATGGCTGTATTCCGTTCCTGGAACAATGAACGAGCTATTTACTATCGTAAGATGAATGACATTCCTGATAGCTGGGGAACAGCTGTTAACGTTATGGAAATGGTATTCGGTAATATGGGGAATGACTGTGGTACAGGTGTTGCGTTTACACGTAACCCTGCAACAGGTGAAAATAAGTTATTTGGTGAATTCTTAATGAATGCTCAGGGTGAAGACGTTGTTGCTGGTATCCGTACACCATCTCCAATTGCTGATCTTGAAAAGACTATGCCTGAAGCATTTAATGAATTTTCACGCGTAGCTGACATTCTTGAAAAACATTACCATGATATGCAGGATATGGAGTTTACAATCGAACATGGTAAGCTTTTCATGTTACAGACACGTAACGGGAAGCGTACTGCCAATGCCGCATTAAAGGTAGCTGTAGATATGGTTGAAGAAGGTCTTGTCACTGTTGATCAGGCATTAATGATGGTTGAACCAAAACAGTTGGATGACCTGTTACATCCACAGTTTGATAAAGATGATCTGAAAGCTAAACATGATGATGTGATTGCTACAGGTCTAGCAGCTGCTCCAGGTGCTGGTGCAGGTGGTGTAGTCTTTACAGCGGAAGAAGCTGAAAAGGCTGCAGAAGAAGGCAGAAAAGTTGTTCTGGTAAGACTGGAAACATCTCCTGAAGATATTAAGGGTATGGCTGCTGCGCAGGCAATCGTTACAGTACGTGGTGGTATGACATCTCACGCTGCAGTAGTTGCACGTGGTATGGGTACATGCTGTGTATCTGGTTGCGGTGACATTAAAGTTAATGAAACAGAAAAGACATTTACAGTAAATGGTGAAGTATTCAAGGAAGGCGATGTTATCTCAGTAGATGGTTCTACAGGTAATGTATACCGTGGAGAAGTTAAGACAGTTCCAGCTACTATTTCTGGAAACTTTGCTACATTTATGAAATGGGCTGATGAACGTCGTACATTAAAGATCAGAACAAATGCAGATACTCCTGCAGATGCAAGACGTGCTGTTGAATTCGGTGCTGAAGGTGTTGGTCTTGTTCGTACAGAACATATGTTCTTCAATTCTGCTGAAAGAATTAAGGCTATTCGTATGTTATGCGTAGCTCAGAACGCTGATCAGCGTAAGGTTGCTTTAGATGCTTTAGAGCCATATCAGGTAGAAGACTTCAAAGGTATCTTTGAAGCAATGGAAGGCAGATCCGTTACTATTCGTTTACTGGATCCACCTCTGCATGAATTCTTACCTAAGACTGATGCTGAAGCTAAAGATGTTGCTGAAAGTCTAGGTATTACAGTAGAAGATGTTGAAGCAGCTGCTGAAAACCTCAAGGAATTCAACCCTATGATGGGTCATAGAGGATGCCGTCTTGACGTAACATATCCTGAAATCGGTGAAATGCAGGCAAGAGCTATTATTCATGCTGCAATCGATGTCAATAAAGCTCATCCAGAATGGAACCTTGTTCCTGAAATCATGATTCCACTTGTTGGAGAACCAAAAGAATTAGAATATGTTGCAAATATTGTTAAGACTACTGCAGATAAAGTGATTGCAGAATCTGGTATTTCCATGGACTACAAAGTTGGTACAATGATTGAAATTCCTCGTGCTGCATTACTTGCCGGCAAGATTGCTGAAACAGCTCAATTCTTCTCTTTTGGAACAAATGACCTCACTCAGATGACATTTGGTTTCTCAAGAGATGACGCAGGTAAGTTTTTAGGTGATTATTATGACAAGCACATCTATGAAAGTGATCCATTCGCTCATGTTGATCAGGATGGTGTTGGTCAGCTGATTAAGATGGCTGCTGATGCAGGTAAAGCTACTCGTCCTGATATTCATTTAGGTGTATGTGGTGAACATGGTGGTGACCCTGCTTCTATCGAATTCTTCCACAGAGTAGGTTTAACTTATGTAAGCTGCTCTCCATACAGAGTTCCTATTGCAAGACTTGCTGCTGCACAGGCTGCTATTAAAAATTCTTAATAAGAAATATTTTCAGAGAAGAAGTCAGCTACTTCTTCTCTTTTTGGTATTGAAGTGTTGTTTTGAATATATGATAATGAATTCAGAGATTGTATTTCTTTTGCTGGAGGATAATTTATGCAACAATACATATTAGCAATTGACCAGGGAACTACTTCATCCAGAGCAATTCTGTTTGATGAAAAAGCTCATGTGGTTTCAAGTGCACAAAAAGAATTTACGCAGATATTCAGGCATCCAGGATGGGTGGAACATGATGCAAACGAGATTTGGTTATCCGTCTTATCCTGTATTTCTTCATGCCTTCAAAACAGTCACGTTTCTCCGGAATGTGTAAAAGCTATTGGCATTACCAATCAACGTGAAACTACTGTGGTATGGGATAAACAGACTGGATTACCAGTTGCAAATGCTATTGTATGGCAATCGCGTCAGACCGCAGAAATATGTGATGAGTTAAAGCGAAAAGGATTATTGGAGGCTGTTCGAAAAAAAACTGGTTTGACGATTGATCCTTATTTTTCTGCCACGAAAATAAGATGGATTTTGGATCATGTGGAAAATGGACAGCAACGTGCAGAAAATGGTGAATTACTGGCAGGTACCATTGACAGTTGGATTATGTACTGTTTCTCAGGTAAAAAAGATCATTTGACGGATTTTTCCAATGCAGCAAGAACCATGTTATTCAACATTCATGAAAAACAATGGGATGTTGAGCTGTGTAAGATGCTGGATATACCAATGCACATGTTGCCGGAAGTTAAAGAAAATGCTGGTGTTTTTACCTATACGGCTCCATATCATTTCTTTGGACAAAGTGTCCCGATCTCCGGTGTTGCCGGAGATCAGCAGGCTTCTTTATTCGGTTTAAAATGTTTTAAGGAAGGGCAGGCAAAGAATACTTATGGTACAGGATGTTTCCTGCTGATGAATACAGGTACAGAAGCGAAAACCAGTGAGCACGGGCTTGTGACAACCATTGCCTGGTCTTTAAATCATCAGGTGTACTATGCTCTTGAAGGCTCTGTCTTTGTTGCTGGAAGTGCCATTCAATGGTTGAGAGATCAGATGCAGTTCTTCCCTAAAGCCAGTATGTCACAGGAATATGCAGAACAGGCTGATCCCAACAGCGGTGTTATTATGGTGCCTGCATTTACAGGACTTGGTGCACCATACTGGGATGATAAATGCAGAGGAGCAATTTTTGGTATTACAAGAGGTACCACTCAGCAGGATATTACCAAGGCATGTCTTGAATCTCTGGCTTATCAGACCAAAGATGTACTTGTCGCTATGGAACAGGATACAGGGAAAAAGATTTCTTATCTGAAAGTAGACGGCGGTGCCAGCATGAATGATTATCTGATGCAGTTTCAGTGCGACCTTTTACAGTGTGGTATCCACAGGCCTGCCAATATAGAAAGCACTTCTCTTGGTGCTGCATATCTTGCAGGTATTGGTGCAGGTATTTGGTCTTTGGAAGATTTGATGAAAGACAATGATGGAATGACCTCTTATTGTGTAAAAGAACAGGCCGACATTGTTGAAAACAGATATGCACAATGGAAAAAGGCTGTACAGGCAGCAAGAGTATTTACAAATGAATAAAAACCATTGTTTTCTGAGCAAATTCTAGCATTTACACTTGTCATCTATATTGAAAAATAGTATTATTTTATTGACGATAAGGAGTGCGAGAGCACTCCTTCATTATTGTTGCGGAGGGATATGGCAGATATTCAAAAATTAAAAGAATTGCTCGAACCTGTCTTAAAAGAAGACGGCATTACTTTGTATGATGTCGAATGGTTGAGCAATGAAAAAACTCTACAGGTGTCCATCATGCATGAAGATGGAACCATGGATCTTGACACATGTGCTCAGGAAAGTGAGAAAATCGGAGAATTGTTGGATTCAACGAATTTGTTTACAAATGAATATACTCTAGAGGTATGTTCTCCAGGTGCAGAAAGAGAAATTAAAGATCTGAATGAATTAGATACCATGCAGAATGCATATGTTTTTGTACAGCTGCATGAACCGGTTAAAAACATGAATGAATTCACGGGAGAAGTCCTGGAAGTGAAAGATGGTGTGATTACTCTTGCATATAGAGATAAGGCAGTCACACGTAAAGTTGAGTTTGCTAAGGAAAATATTGCATTTATCCGTTATGCGGTGAAGTTTTAAGGAGAAACAATATGGAATCAAAGAATTTTAAAAAGATGCTGGCTGCTTTTGGAGATATTGAAGAACAGTTCAGTGTTACACAGGAAGAACTGAAAGAAATTATCTGTGAAGCTATCTCTAAGGCATATAAAAAAGAAGCTGGTATTGATGATATGGATGTATATGCTGTTTTCAATGATAAAAAGAAAACCATTGATCTGTTTCAAAGATATCAGGTACTTGCAAGTGATGATGATGTTCAGGATGATGAGTTTGAAATGGGAGTTGAAAACGCACGAGTTCTTGACAGAACTGCAGTTGTAGGCGGAACAGTTTCCAAAAAAATCGATATCGATACTTTTGAATTATTCTCACGTTCCAGTGCTTCTGTTGCTAAAAACATTATTCGTCAGAAGACATCTGAATCCAAAAAACAGGCTGTTTATAACAAATACATTGTACAGCTGGATGATATGGTAACAGGTACTGTGGAATCCGTTAAAGACAGATCTATCTTAGTAAAGCTTGAAGATGGTACTATTGCTGTATTACCTGCTTCTCAGTTAATTCCTCTGGATGGACCTGAAGGAAGAATCCGCAGAGAAAGTTTCAGAGAGGGTGAACCAATTCGTGTAGTTATTACTGATGTTGTTGGACCTCAGGATCATGTAAAAGAAGGTAAAAAGGATAAAAAAGGAAGCAATCAGATCAGTATTCAGTTATCCAGAACATGTGATTATTTCGTTAAGAGATTATTTGAAAGAGATGTACCTGAAATTGCCAAAGGTGAAGTTATTATCAAAGCTCTTGCAAGAGATCCTGGTAAGAGAACTAAGATGGCAGTTTTAAGCAGAAATCCTGATGTAGATGCGATTGGTTCCTGTATTGGTCCTAATGGACAAAGAGTAAAAGGTATCACTGCTGAGTTAAGAAATGAAAAGATTGATATCTTTGAATGGAGCGATGATATTTCTGAACTTGTTAAGAATGCCTTGGCACCTGCAGAAATTCAGGCAGTTCTTCCAAATGACAAAGAAAGCAAATCTTTGATTGTAGTTGTCAGTGAAGATCAGGTTTCTCTGGCTATTGGTAAGAAAGGTCAGAACTCTCTTCTTGCTAACAAACTGACAGGATATAAGATTGACATTAAGACACGTGAGCAGCTTGAAGAAGCTGGTGTAGATTATGAAGCATTACTGCAGGAAGCTGAAGCACAGCATGCGGAATACTTAAAAGAAGTAGAAAAGAAGCATGTTGCTAAGATGGAAAAGGCTGAAGAAATCAAACGTCAGGAACAGCTTGCAACACTTGAAGCAAAACGTCAGGCACTTAATTCTGATGTAGAAATTGAAGAAGAAGGATTTATTCCTGAAGAAATGCAGGAAGCTATGTCTGACAGAATTGCTAATGATATTGCTTTTGAACAGAATGAACCGGAACAGGAAGAAGTTGAAGAAACTGAAGAACCAGTAGTAGAAGTAAACGTACCAGTTGAAGAAACTGTTGTGGAAGAAACAGAACTAGAGGAAGAACCAAAAGAAGAAACTATGGAAGAGAATGTCACATCTGCAAAACGTAAACATGCAAATCTTGAAGAAATGGCTGAAAAGAACACATATGTATCCAGATTTGAAAAACTAACGGATACTACATCCAAGCCAAAGAATGATTACAAGCCAAAGAGAAAGAAAAAGACAGATTCCGAAGATAACTACAGAGTAGATAACAAAGAACTGGAAAAACAGATTAAAGCTAAGCTTTCTCAGCAGGACAACAAGCCACTGTATACTGAAGAAGAATTAGAAGAAATCGAAGCTCAGAGACAGGCAGATGAAGACAGAGAGTTAGGCATCGATGATGATTATGATGATGAATACGATGACTACTATGATGATGAGGATTAAAAATGCCTAAAAAGATTCCAATGCGTCGTTGTGTAGCTACGAACGAGTCTTTCCCTAAGAAAGAATTATTACGTATTGTTCGTACTACCGACGGCAATATCCAGGTGGATGCCACAGGCAAGTTAAACGGTCATGGAGCTTACTTAAAGAAAGATCCTGAAGCTGTAAAACTTGCAAAGAAGAATGGTGCTTTGAAAAGAGCATTAGAAACAGATATCCCTGACAAAGTTTATGAGGATATTTTGAAACACATTGCATAATTTCTATACGATTCTGAAAGGAAGTGGACATATATAGAAAGTTTAGCGGAATGTATCCGCATGTAGAATAAGAAGGAGGTACATATGCAGAATAAGAAACGTAACACAAACGGAAATGGGAAACGTAAACCAGCCAATAAAAAGGGTGGAGCAAAAAATAACCAGTCTTTCCATTCCAATGCACATAAGCCGGCTGTAGAAGTGCATGAAATTACTTATGCCGATGGTATTACAGTTGGTGAACTTGCTGAAAAGTGTGGTAAACAGGCTTCTGATATTATTAAGTCATTATTTATGGAAGGTAAGATGGTTACCATCAACTCTCCTCTGGATGATGAAACAGTAGAACTGGTTTGTATCGGCTATGACATTGAAGCTACAAAAGTAAAAGAAAGAGAAGAAGATTCTCTTGAAGTTGATTTTGACAGTACAGATTCACTGTTACAGGAACGTCCGCCAATAGTTACTATCATGGGACACGTCGACCATGGTAAAACAACTTTACTGGATAAGATTCGTTCCAGTAAGGTTGCTGCCGGTGAAGCAGGTGGTATTACACAGGCAATCGGTGCATATCAGGTAACTATCAATGATCGTAAGATTACTTTCCTGGATACTCCTGGTCATGAAGCATTTACAGCAATGAGAGCACGTGGTGCTTCTGTTACTGATATTGCTATTATTGTTGTGGCTGCAGATGATGGTGTGATGCCACAGACTCTGGAAGCTATTGACCATGCCAAGGCTGCTGATGTTCCAATTATTGTTGCTGTTAACAAAATGGATAAACCTGATGCAAATCCTGACAGAGTTATGCAGGAAATGGCTGATCATGATTTGATGCCTGAAGAATGGGGTGGAGATACAATCTTTGTACGCACAAGTGCTAAAAAAGGTGATGGTATCGACGATTTATTAGAAACTATTCTGACTGTTGCCGATGTGAAGGAATTAAAAGCCAATCCGTCACAGATTGCTTCTGGTACAGTTATTGAAGCAAAACTGGATAAGGGAAGAGGCCCTGTAGCAACATTGCTGGTACAGAATGGTACTCTTCATCATGGAGATCCTGTTGTTGTTGGTACTTGCTTTGGTAAGATCCGTAAGATGACAGATGAAAACGGCAGAGAATTAAAGAAAGCCGGGCCAAGCAGACCTGTAGAAATTATCGGTCTGAATGATGTGCCTTCTGCTGGTGATCTTTTCAGATCTTATGAAGATGAAAAAGAAGCACGTGCTGTTGCTGATAGAAGAAAGAGACGTAAGATTGAAGCTGACAGACGTAAGACAAGTGCAATGTCTTTAGAAGATCTTGCAAGTCAGATTGATGCTGGTGAAATCAAGGAAATTCCAGTTATTATCAAGGCTGATGTACAGGGTTCTGCAGAAGCAGTAAAGAGTTCTCTTGAAAAACTGGATGTTAAGGGTGTTACTGTAAATGTTATTCACAGTACAGCCGGTGCTATCAGTGAATCTGATATTATGCTTGCTGATGCATCTAAAGCAATGATGATTGGTTTTAATGTACGTCCTGATGCAAATATTCGTAAGAAGGCTGAAGAAGCAGGTGTACAGATTCGTTTACATAACATTATCTATAAAGCTACAGAAGAAATGGAACTGGCCATGAAGGGTATGCTGGAACCTGTATATGAAGAAGTCGTTATCGGACAGGCAGAAGTGCGTGAAACATATAAAGTTTCTAAAATTGGTACAATCGGTGGCTGTATGGTTACTGACGGTAAGCTCACAGCACATTGCGGAGTCAGATTAATCAGAGAAGGTATTGTTGTCTATACAGGTAAGTTAGGTTCCCTGAAGAGATTTAAAGATGATGCCAAGGAAGTAGTTTCAGGTTACGAATGTGGTATCACTATTGAAAATTATAACGATATCAAAGTGGGAGATACTTTAGAAGCTTTTGAAGATCAGGTAGTGGAGCAGTAATATGTCTTCAGTAAAACAAAAAAGATTAGAAGGAATTATTCGTAAGAATATCTCTGATATTGTCATGTTTTCTTTAAAAGATCCTAATGTGGGGTTTGTGACAATTACAGATGTTTCTGTATCCAATGATCATAGTTATGCAACAGTTTACTGTTCATTCCTTGGTCAGGATCCAAGAAATGAAGCCGGTTTAAAAGCTTTAAACAGAGCCAAAGGATATATTCGTACAGAATTATCCAAAAGACTGGATATTCGCAGAACACCTGAATTAAATTTCGTGCTGGACAAGTCCATTGCATATGGCAAACATATTGATGAAGTTATTTCAGAAATTCATGCAAATGAAGCAAAGAAAGAAGAAGATGAGTAAATCATCTTCTTTTTGTTTCTGTAGGTAAAATGCCAAAGTATTTCTTATAGAC
>CAKVLT010000030.1 GCA_934757945.1 uncultured Bulleidia sp.
TCACTAAGACATTTACAGACGGAACAAAAGGTCATGTAAGTAAGACTGATGAAGACGGAACACACGGCAACAATAAGTCCTTCGATTACAGCAAAGTTAAGTTCACTGTAAGAGGAGAAGTTGCTACAGGTTCTGTTGATTCTCAGCTTGCAGCTGATAACAAGACAGCTGGTTTAGTCAACACAGGTACACAGGTTACTCAGAAAGTAACAGGTGGTAACGCTGAATATGAGCAGTTACTCTTCATCCGTACAGGTGATGGTACATATAGAGTTTGGGATAAGTACACAGATGGCGGTACATACGATGCTGACCATGATACATACACAGCATTAGCTCAGTACAACGCTGATGGCGATACTATCGACACAGACGTATTAGCTGTTGATACAGTAACAAAATACGTTATCCCTAACTCCAAAACAGGTTTATTAACTATCCGTGGTCTGGATGACAGAACATACGAATTTACAGAGGTGGCAACTGCTCCGTGACGTAACCTGATGAGCGAGCCATTCTACTTAGAAATCGTTGCTCCAAGCACGACAGTTGCTGGAGGTGGATCTGCAGGTGCTGCTAGCCGTGAAGTTAAATTAGAAAATGGTACAGTTCAGCACGCTTATGTATGGACTGGTGACAGAACAAACGGTAACAACGACATAGCTACATATGCAAATGCAAAACAACGTTTGGATGAAGGACGTATTCCATTAACAGTTCAGAACAATGAAGTTATCAAAGTTCTAAAGACTGGTGGTAAAGGAAGAACACTCTTTATTACAGTTGGTGCTATGGGATTAGTTACAGGTGCTTTCTTCTTCTTAAAGAAAAAGAAGGAAGAAGAAGCTGAAGCTGAATAATCCGAATAAACAATAGAAGAAGAATAGTAAAACTATCCTTCTTCTTGAAGGACATTATCTTATTTCCAGAGATACTTCAATTCCATACTGACAACTCTACCCCCACGGAGTTGTCAGGAAGTATTTCGACCTCTTTAAATGTGTGCGGATAGTGTCCTTCAAGAAGGAGGAAAGGGACTTGAAGATTGAGAAGATTGAAAAGAAAAGAAAAAAAAGAGATCTGACAACGATTCTTGCAGTACTGGTCATGCTCATAGGCTGGTATATATTGATGTTTCCTACCTCCGCTGACTTAATCAACAGGATTTATAACATCAATGTCATAACCTCATTCCAGGAAGATTTGATTACTTATACTCCTGAAGAACTTGAGCAGATGATGAATGACTGCATCGAATATAACCAGTCAATATATGAGGAACAGAAAAAGCAGACTTTTATGTATAGAGGGGCAAACGTATCAGATGACAGATACAATAGCTTGCCTACAACCTCAAGTACGATTGGATCACTGTATATTCCAAAGCTGGATTTAACGGTGGCGATTGCCAGAGGTACTAAAGACAGAGACTTGCAGAGTTCAGCTGGTCATTTGTATGGGACTTCACTTCCAGTGGAAGGGGAGAACGTTCACTCTGTTATCGCTGGTCACTCAGCACTTGCAAGTGCAGAATTGTTTACTCACTTAAACAAAATGAAAAAAGACGATACCTTCTATATCACGGTTTTGAATAAGAAATATGAATACAAGGTTGTTGATATAAATGTATGTCTTCCAGAAGATGACTGGGAATATGAGCAGATAGAGGAGGGTAAGAATTACGTAACTCTCTATACCTGTACTCCATATGGTGTAAATACCCACAGATTATTAGTGAAAGGTGAGTTTGTTGGTCAAAGTGAAATAACAACAGATGATGCATTTGAAATCAAAGACCTCATGCCGATTATTAAATACAGCTGTAAACTGGCACTCATTATTCTTGCTCCGTTTATCGTTGCATTGCTGAATAACATTGTCAGCAGAAATAAACAGAAGAAGAAAATGAAGAAGGAAATAAAAGATACAAACGTATCTGGCAAATAAAAAAAGGGAAGGAAGGAAAAACGATATGAAAGGATTGAAGAAAGTCATTACTTCGATGTTGCTTGCAGCAATGACAATTACAGTGAATCCTCAATTTGTTCTTGCTGAAGATGAGGAAGTACCTGTTGAGACTCAAGCTCCTGTTGCTACTCCTGGTGCAAGTGAAGAACCATCTGAAGAAACACCAGTGCCTGAAGAAACGCCTGAACCTGCACAGGACAGTAACCTTGATGTTGAACAGGAACAGCCTACTACAGTTATCGAGGTAGAAGAAAACAATGAGCCTGTAGCAGAACCTGAACAAAATAAAGGATTATCTGATGAAGAAATTGAAACTATTCTCAAAGGGGATAAGGAAAGAGTTTCATTATTTAAAGATGCTCAGGCTAAGATTGATGCTAGTAAACAGGATAATCCTCATGCAAACCTTGTGATTGACGGTAACGGTGAACTTGAAGTTACTGCACCAGATGGCAGTGTTGCAATCCTAAGATGGGAAGGTGGAGCAGTCGAATATCTTGCGGTAGAAGACAGTCCTTACTTTACAAATATTGATGATGCAAATGTAACAACTGAAGAAGCATTAAAAGAACAGGGTGCTACAGATGAAATCATTGAAGAAATGAAGGATGAAGATGGAAATATTCACGTTGCACCACAGTATAAGATCTATGGTAATGATGGTGATACATTCCACGTTAAGGCTATTTCTGATGAATCTGAAACATTAACAGTAGTCAATGAGTTTACAGCAAACTCCATGGAAGACTGGCGTAGTAATAATCTTCTGGATACGGAAGAAGCAACTGAAAAAGAATTTGATATGACAGTCAAGGCAAATGCATTTGAAGGTATCCATGTTTCCTTTACACAAAATACTGGCGTTAAATCCATGAGCAATCTGTATGCTACAGAAACAATGTCCATGGCAAAAGCACCAAAGGCAGGTGGCAGTGGAACAATAAATATCACAGGATTTACAGAAACAAGGGATGGTACACATACAAAGCTTGGTGATGAAACTTTCTATAACAATGCGTGCTGGATGGACTCCTCTACAGACGCTCAATTCCAAAGCTATATCAACCAGTATAAAGCAATCAATGGGGAAGCACCTCATGCGGATTGCCAGAACCACGGTGACTATGCACCAGCAAACGGTAACTATGGATTCAGCTATAGCGTAAGTGAAGGAGGTAATGGAAATACATATATCAATGTATCCTTGGAGACAAGAGTTGATGCTTACTCAAGATGGGGTTTCTGGGATTCTTACTTTATCGAACACCCATTACAGCAGGCAATGTATGCTTCCTTTGAATTGCCTCCTCAGAAACATGATGTAAATCTATCCATTACTAAAAAATCCGACTGCTCATATCTCATTGATAAGTATCCTGAGATCTATTCCTTAGAAGGAGCACAGTTTGATGTGTATCTCGATTCTACAGCAACAACTTCAAAGCTGGATACACTGACTACAGATAAATACGGCAAGGCATCTAAGACTTTTAAAGACTTGGATGGTCAGTATACAACTCTGTATCTAAGAGAGGCTAAAGCACCGAAAGGTCATGAATTAAGAACTGATATTATCCCAGTGACAATCAGCGGAGATAATGCAGTAATCACGGTTGAAGATAAATCCAAGCCTGTTTCCATAAGTGTCAGGAAGTTAGATGATGAAAATAATCCGGTTGTTGGAGCAAAACTACAGTTAACAAATAAAAATACAAACGCTGTAATTGCTTCCTGGACCAGCGATGGAACAGAAAAGAAATTTACGGTTTCTCCGGGAGATTATCAGGTAGATGAATTAGAAGTACCAGATGGATATTACCCAGCAGAATCAGTTAACTTTGAAGCTAAACCGAATGTCACTACTACTCAGACATTCACGATGATTGATAAGCCTATCAATTACAGTGTGCTGAAAGTAGACAAGAATAGTGATGAAGTACTTGAAGGTGTAACACTACAGCTACAAGACGTTAACGGAGTAGTTCTGGAACAGTGGAAGAGTGGTAAGGAAGCTCATAAGATTGGCACAGGAAATGTGATGAACTCATGGAGTGGTAAGTTGAAATATGGAACTACTTACTATATTCATGAATCAGAAACCATTGATGGTTATGAAAAGCTACTTGATGATGTTAAGTTCACAGTAAATACTACTGCACCAGATGACTATAAAATGATTACCATTAAAGTTGGTAACGTTGGCTTTGACTATAGAGTGACTAAAGTTGATGCTGACACACACCAGCAGGTAAGCGGTGCAGTGTTACAGCTGAAAGATGGCACAGGAAAAGTAGTGGATGAATGGACAACCGATGGTACACCTCATGTTATCAATAAGAAGTTACTGAGCTTGGGCGTTACATATACGATCCATGAATCCAAAGCACCTAACGGTTATTACCGTGCAGGTGAAGATGTACAATTCAAAGTTGAAAACAGTGGTGGAGCTACACAGATAGTTTCTATTGCTGACTATAAAGTTAAATACAATATCACAAAGATTGATGGTGAGTCCAAAGATCCGATTGAAGGCGTAAAACTCGCTGTCTACGATAAGAGCAATAATAAGAAAATTGATGAATGGACTACAGATGGTAAAGCTCATGATTTATCCGGGAAACTCACAAGTGGAAAGACATACTACATTAAGGAGCTGGCAACCGTAAAAGGTTACTACTTATCTAACGAAACCAAAGAATTTATAGTCGATGAAACAGCATACAGTTCCGTACAGAAGCGTTCTATCAACGTTGCCTTCACCAATAAGCGAATCAGAGTAAGAGCTGGTAAGCGTGATGGAAGCACTAAAGACTTCTTGGCAGGTGCTGAAATGGCAATTGAAGATGAGAATGGAAACAGATTGTATACATTCACATCTACTGGCGATGCTGATACAGAAATTCCTAACAAACTGTTTGAACAGGGCAAAACTTATTACCTGAGCGAAGTAAAAGCACCAGATGGGTATTACTTCATGAAGGATGAAAATGGTAAGAGCAAAGTCAAATTCACAATTCCTTCTTCTTGGGAAGACGTAATTAAAAAGGGAATGATAGTCAACGGTGTTATTGCTGAAGGCTATGATTACAAAATCAAATACAGTGTTGCCAAGATTGACGAGAATGGTGATTACGTTGAAGGTGTGCATTTAGCACTTTATAACGATGGTGGAACTCAGATCGAGGACTGGACTACAACGAAACAGGATTATGAGATTCTGTCTCAACTTGTTGCTGGGAAAACTTATACAGTAAAAGAACTTGGTGTTCCTACTGGCTATTACAAAGTTACTAATCAGCAGATTAGTATTCCAGCAGTTGTTGCTGATGAAAATATGTCAGCGGTAGTTAAAGAAGATCCAGTAAGAGTAACTGTTGTGGATCAATCCATTGCCTGGAAGATTACTAAAGAAGATGGCAATGGAAACACATTGACTACTGTCAATGGCGTTCCGTTCGTGTTCGAAGTTTACGATACCAACGGAACAAACGATAATCCGGCAGATGATACTTTGATTACTACATTGTCTACTGATGAACCATCTTATATTGCTAAAGGCTATTTTGAAGTAAAAGAAAAGATTGCTACAGGCAAGACATATCGAGTACATGAGGCAAGTTATCCAAACGGATATACGTGTGCTGATGATGTGTTAAAGACTATTCCACAGGAAGTTCAGAAAAATGCTGATGGAAGCCTTGTAGAAATTAAAACAACGATTGTTGATGATTCATTCCATGTAAAATTCAAGAAGGTGGATGAAACAGGAAAGATATTAAAGAGCTATGTGGATAGCGTTAACGGTGAAAGTAAGAACTTCACGTTTGATGTCTATGATATGGCTAATCCAGCAGTCGTGGCATTTACCTTTGATACCTCAGAATACAAAGATGAATGGGTAGATATAACAGATAAAGTAGAATGGCAACATACTTACAAAGTGGTTGAACGTGATTATCCAACAGGATATTACAAAGCAAATGACTTTGTGTTTGCAGTCAATACCAAAAACAATATCACTATCACAATGACTGATCCAACAATCAAAGCCAGATTTAGAAAGTATGACACCACTGGAAATGTTCTGAACGGTAAATTTGAATTTAAGGTTATTCAGAAATCCAATGGAAAGACGGTTGATGTCATTGATTTAACAAAAGCTGATGATAAAGGATATGTCTACTTTGGTGATACATTGCTTGAAGGAACGACCTATCAGATCATTGAGACCGATGCAGCAAGGGGATATGACCTCGCTAAAGGATACGTGGAATTTACTACGCCATCCTATTACGGTGGAGCAAATGAGGTAAATAAAGGCTGTGTTATCCGAAGCGGAGATAACTCACAATCCTGTGTTGCCTGGGAAGACATTTACTGATAATCAAAGGGAGAAATTATGATGAAAATTGCAATAGCACTACTGCTACTTGGATGTTGTGCAATGGTAGCAGTAATGATGTTTGCCTGTGCCAAGGCAAGCTCAGATGCAGAAAGAGCTGAAGAGCTGTACTTGGAACTGCATAAAAATTAAATACCTATACTCTCAACCACAATGGTTGAGGGTATTTGCAAGGACACAATTAAAACGGTTGTGTCTTCGCAAATGCCTATAGTGAATGAATGTGACGGGGAGACAAGCTATGAGGAAACGAAGAAATCAAAAAGAAATGAAACATAAAAGGGAAGGAAGGAAAGGATAACATGGAAACAGTGCAGAAGAAGAAAAGAAGAAGATTAAGAAGACTGAAGCTGACCAAAAAGGATAAAAAGATGGCTGTAAGAATCCTGATGGCGTTTGTTGCCATTGTGTGTGGTCTGACCAGTTCTTCTTATTATCTCAATTTCAAAAAGGAAAAACAGGAAATTGCTGATCGAGCTGCCTCATTAGGTCTGACACGTAATATTGTTCAGACCGAAGATGAAGACATTCTTGCGGTGAACTATGGTAAGGATAGCTACACTAAGATTGGTGAGAATGTGTATATCGTAAATTACGATTCTTACGATGAAGCTAAAAAAGCTGGAAGCGACTCTGGAAAGAGAACTGAAGGCGTAACGAGTGAGATGGATACACTGTTTGTGACTGCAAATGATGATTATGTATCTGAGGATGAACATCCATCTACGATGCTGGATGAAAATGGCAATATTGTAAATGATGATGGTACTGATCCAGACTCTGCTTTACAGAAAGCATATACAGAAGGTAGACCTGAAGTAATATATGATAATGCAATAGAAGAACCTGTAGCAACCTCAGCTGATGATTCTGCATATCAGGTATCCGCACTTCCTGAAGGATATACAGCTAGACAGTACGCTGATGAGCAAGGAACAAAACTGGTTGCTGTAATTGATACAGGTGCTAATGTCGGTGCTGTTCAGTCCGTTAATTTCACATCCAGTGAGAAGGATGGAGACGAGAACGGACACGGAACATCCATGGTTAAGAAGATTATGGATAATGCCGATGGAAAAGCTACAGTCGTATCTTTGAAAGCTATCAATGATAATGGCAGAGGATTGTTAACTGATGTATACCAGGCGGTCAGATGGGCTATTGATAATAATGTAGACGTAATCAATATGTCTATCTGTGCATTCGACGATGGTAATCAGGAAATCTTCAAAGAAATCATTAGAGAAGCAATCTCCAAAGGAATTACAGTAGTAGCTTCTGCCGGCAACTATAATTCCAATGTTAAGTCTTACGTTCCAGCTAATATTGATGGAGTAATCACAGTAGGTGCGTATAAAGAAAATGAAGATGGAACAGCAGAAAAAGCTGACTTCTCCAACTATGGTGATATTACCTACTACGAAAAAGAAAACTCTACATCTGATGCTACAGCAAAGATTACAGGTATGATCGTTGCTGGTAAGGACTTATCCAATGAAAAGACCAAAGATAATGTAAAGGTTGATATGGATAAGGTAAGCAAAGAAGATGTGAATATTAGTGACTTTAACACAGAACATAGCTTCCAGTACGTTGATGCTGTAGTAGGCGGTGGATATGGGCATTTCTTAGTACGTGAACTTGCAAATAGTGCTAACCCAACTCTTTGGGTAGGAAACTGGGGAAGCAATAATAATTCTCCTAGTGGTTTATATGGTGGTGCTGAAACAAGTTATACATGGTTCACATCAGAATTATCTAGTGCTGAAAATGGATATAAGTTTGAAAAGCAGGTATTGCATGAGACATATGGCTGGTATGACGGCTCTGGATATCATGGCTATGGTGATGGATGGTATATAGACTATACAGAAGGCGGTATAAAAGTTTACGATGAAACATATAGAGATTGTGATGGTTCTTATACATATCCGGGTTTACGATTTGTTCCTCATGCTAGAAATACCTCAACTGGTACAACATCAATCACAATGTACTTTGCGGAAACTGCTGTAAAAGTAGATGCTAATGGTGGAAAAATGTCTAACGGAGTGTCTACGGGGGTATGGCATTATTCTGGCGGTAAAGGTGAACGTGGAACAGGTGTAAATGCAAAGCTGGATTTAGGAACTCCTACAAGACCTGGCTATATTTTTGCTGGATGGGCTGTATCCGGAGGCGGAAGCATGAATGGTACTGTTTACAATTATGGTAATGGTGATGCAACCGTAGTAGCACAATGGTATGGTGCTGAGAAAGAAGCAACTACAATTACAAAGACAGATTCAAGTATTACAGAAGATTTAATGTATGATAGCAAGACTAACACAACAACATATACATCATTTGACCTTTCCAAAGATGGTTCAATGTGGGGTATGAATCAGTCTAATGCTTTCTCTTCTGTACAAAATACATCCAATGGATTTAAGTTCAATTTCTCAGGCGTAGGTGGTGGCGAAAAGCTATTTGTACCATTTAATACAACGCCAGGACAGAAATATTATTATCAAATTACTTTCAAACAGCCTTCTAATTTACAACTTGGATACGAAAATGGTATTTGGTTAGCATTTTTAAAGTCTAAGCCAAAGACGGGGCTTGAGGCTCATAGAGGTGAAAGTAGTGGAGATGTATGGGATGCAGATAGGCAATTACAAACAACAAATAGCATTTCAACAGAAGGGCAACCATTTAAAAACTATACAAACGCAACCTATACAGGCTCATTTACGGCAACTTCGGATAAGACCTATGCTGGGTTCTACTTCTGGTATGTAAAAGACGGTGTTCCATATACATTTGAGATTGATGACTTCTTAGTTACAACAGAGCCTAACCCACACACACTTTCCACCCCATCTTCAAGACCTGGATATGAGTTCTTAAACTGGAATACTAAACAAGATGGCACTGGAACGAAGCTCAAGGCAGGGGATAAAGTAAATTTAAAAACTACTGATACAACATATTATGCACAGTGGAAACCATTGATTACCGAATCTCCATTGAACGTTAACTTAGGTACTTGGAACGGAAGCAGTTATACCTATGCGAAGAACTCAAACGGTATGTATAACAATAAAGAAGTCGATTCTCAAAAGGGATATAAGGTAGCAACCGTTGACTATAAAGCTATCTTCGATGGCAGTAGTGATTATTCAACTAAGACAGGAATTAGTGAGAATAAGACGAAAGTTCTCATTGATAGCACAGTAAATATTTCCAGCTTAACAATGATGAATGGTTATAAGTTTGAAGCTTGGGAAGGCTCTGGTGCAGGTACGAATAAAGATACATCTTTTAAAGTTACACCGCCTGACAGTAATGGCAAGTCTACTAATGAGACTACTCTGAAGGCTAGAGGCGTTTCCTATAACGTTGTTTTCCATAACAACTCAGTGAAGTGCGTGAATGGTACACCTGATGATGACCAGACAGTGCTTGCAAATGGTAGCATGGCAACTCAGACCATGCACTATGGATCTAAAGAAACTCTTGCAAAGAATCAGTTTAGCTGGGAAGGACATACATTCCTTGGGTGGACTACTTTAGAAAACGGAACATCTGTTTCTTCTTACAACGGAATCACATTTACAGATGGAGCTTCTGGATTCTTCGATGGCATGGGTAAGTTAGTCAATGTTCATGATGATGGAGCTACAGTGGATTTATACGCTGTATGGTCAACAGAAAAGACAACTGTGACCATTGATCCAACACATGGTACATACGCTGGTACAGCAAACAAGACAACGAAAACTCAGAAGTGGGGTACTACACTGAGCGTACCAAACGCAACAGCTAATAACGTAAGCTCAGTGCTTACATATAACTTCAATGCTGATGGTGTCACATGGTCTGGTACTCAGCCTACAGGCGTATCTTCTTCTGCATTACATTCCAAAACTGATACTTCCAGACTTGAGTTCTCTAACTGGGTAATCAAAGACAAGGTAAATGGAATTGAAGTAAGTGAGAATAACGGTAGCTGGGGTTATCTGAGAGATCCAAACACATACGTATTTGGTGCGTTTGATGCGATTATCGAAGGAAGATATTACTTCTCAAGAGTAATATTACCTGTTCCTGAAAGAGCTAATTATACCTTCGCTGGATGGTATTATGATGCAGACTGTACTAAGTTTGCCGGTAACGGTGGCAGTGAATACAGAGCCGATGATACCGAGAACAGTAAGAGATATACGCTATATGCCAGATGGGAAAAGAATACTTACAACTATACTGACACGTTGGAATACAACATCGTGGATGAAACGATTCAGGAAAATCACGATTATCCTGAATTTAAGATCAGAAAGACAGATGAACTTGGTAATGTATTAACAACAGTTAGAACCGCTGCTGGTGAAACAAAGTCTTTCGTTATCGAGATTACATCTGGAACAAAATATAACCATAACAACCTTGTCTACACACTGGATACTGGAAAAGGAATCCTAGACAGAAGTGGTAACGTGGTTATTTCTAACAGCAGTCCTAAATACAACAAGGATGCTGGATGGTACGACATGACAGATATGCTTCCGAAAGGAAAGTATACAGCTCACGAAGTGTCCGCACCTGCTGGATGGTATATGGATAAGGACCAGACATTTGAAGTAACAGGAACAAAAGCTGATTACGACAATGCGATTGCAGAACTCAATAGTGCTAAAAAGAATCTTGATGAAGTCACTATTCAAAATGATGCTCAGGCATTGAAAAAGGCACAGGAAAGATTTGAAAAAGCAGAGGCAAATGTAAATTATCTGAAGAGTGGGTATAACCATGTGACATTTAAGGATACAAAGATAATAACTCCACCTTATGATGAAGATTATTTATCTTGGAAACATGACTCTCAGGGAAGACCAATTGCTAACGCATGGTTTAATCTTATTGATAATACAGATGGCAATAAGGTAGTTACCTCTTTTGCCACAAATGATGAGGGAAATCTTCCTTTAAATGTTCCTTCATTCTTGGTTGCAGGACACAAAATGACAATTGAGGAGTCAAAGGCACCTGAAGGGTATCAGAAGGTTTCTACTTCCTTTACAGTTCCTACTGAACCACAAGAAAATCTTGATTTTATTAGTAAAGTAGAAGAAACGCCTAATACTACTGAGTTTAAAGTAAAGAAAACTGATAAAGACGGAAATGTATTAAAAGGTGCTGGATTCAAACTCTACGTCAAGACTATAGAAGGTGATATAGTTGAAGCCAGATACAATAAAACGACTGGCGAATTTATCCAGCCTGGTACTGCTGATTATGACTCCGATAAAGCGGTAGCATACGAAGGTGAAACAGGTGTCGATGGTACAGTATCCTTCAAAAAACTTCCAACAAGAGCAACCTTCGATGGCAAGTCTGAAGTAGGAACAAAGAAATACTACATTCAGGAAACAAAAGCACCAGCAGGGTATAAGCTAAACGCTTCTCTAGTAGAAGTATTGTTGGAAGACCAGAACAATACAATCCAGACATTCACAATCATGGATGCCAAGGCAACCTTAGATGTATTACAGACAGGTGGAAGTGGATCTTCACCATATATCTTCGCCGGTGTATTACTGATTGTATTAGGAATCACACTTTCTTCTTTGAAGAAGCAGCATTTTATCAAGTAATGATAAAGGGTTGATTTAGACAAAGGGAGAGGACATAATAAAAGTGTATTAAAAGGGAGTTTTTAAAAGGAAAGTTATGACAAGAAAAGAAAATTTATTTAAGTCTACGATCAAAAAAACTGCTATCGCAACTATGGTTGTGACAGGTGCAGTTGCACCAGCAATTCAGACAGTTTTTGCCGACACTGAGAGTGATTTACAGGATGCAAAGACTACACTTGAACAGGCTACAAAAGAATTAGAACAGGCACAGGCAGATAAGACTCTGGCTACAACCAGACTGGAAACAGCTCAGAAGGATTTAGAAGATGCTAATGCTGATCTGGCAACAAAGAAAGCACGCTTGGATGAACTGAAGGCAGACCCTGAAGTAAGTGAAGAAGGTATCAAAACTGCTGAAGCTGAAGCAGCTGAAGCTGAAGACAGAGCTGTAAGTGCTGGAAAAGCATTATCACAAAAAACTCAGGATTTAGCTGATGCAGAGACTAATCTTGCGAAAGCTCAGTCTGCTTATAATACAGCTAACGATGTTTATAACAAAGCAGTAACAGCTAAGAACAATGCTGTAGCTGAAAGACAGCAGGCTGAAGTTGATAAAGCTAATGCTGAAAAGGCTAAGAATGAAGCTGGAGCAAATAAGGATTCTGCAAAAGCAGATGCTGATACATTGAAAGATGCTAATCCTAATGCAGATGCTAACCTTAAAAAAGCTAATGAAGATAAAGAAACAGCTAAAGGTGAATTAACTTCAGCTGAAACAGCACAGGGTACTGCTCAGTCAAGATTTGATAGTGCTCAGACAACAGTCGATTCTGCAAAAGCGAATGCTGAGGATAAGGCAAATAAAGTATACTATGCTGAGACAACATTATATGAAAAGAATACTGCTAAAGAAAATGCTAAACATGCTTTAACAGAAGCAACACAGGCTAAAGATAATGCTGATACTGCTTTAAGTGCGGCAAATACTGCTTTAGAAAAAGCTAGAAAAAATAACGAAGCTGCAATCAAAGCACATGATGACGCTGTTAAAGCAAAAGAAAATAGTATTTCTGATTTACGATCTGAAGCTGAGAAAAAACAGACACAATTAACTACTCAGGCTAATGCTTTACAGACTTTGGTTGAAGCTGAAGAAACAGCTAATAACGCACTTGAAGAAGCGAAAACAGCTGTAACTACTGCAAAAAATGCAAAGGATCAAGCTGATAAAGCATTAGACACAGCTAATGCTGAACTTGATAAAAAGAAAGCTAATTTAGAAACTGCAAAGAAGAATTTAGAAGCTGGTAAAGATAAGCTCTCTGTATTAAATGGAAATGTGAAAACAGCTGAAGATGAACTTGCAATAGCACAGGATGCTCAAAAGGAAGCACAGAAGAACGTTACAGCTAATACTGAAGCAGTCAAACAAGCTGAACAGGCTTATAATGAAGCTAAAACATTAGCAGAATCTGCTGAATCAAGAAGAAATAGTGTTGATTTCTATACAGATGAATTAGGACTTGATAAAGATGTGTTCAATTATATTTGGAATAGAGGTACAGCACCTTCTGGAACAGTTCCAAGCAAAGACAGATCTAACTGCTTAGATGCTGGCAAAGGAACATATCAAGGAAATTATACTGTAAAAGGTATGGATGGTGATGCAACACACATTCAAAACCTTAGAAAATCCATTGAACTCCTAAAAGAATATAAGAAGATTTTGGTTAAAGAAGGCATTATCAGTGAAACAGATGATATTAACGTATCTATTGCGGCTATGTTAGAAGCAGAATTGTCTGCAAATTTCCAAGCATATTCCATGGAATCTGAGAAAACAGGTAAAAAACTCAATCATATTGAAGGAAGTTTTAGTGAAAATATTTCCGCTGGATATCCTGATCCATTCGTAGGATGGTACGAAGAAGAAAAGGCAGTATATGAATATCTTAAAGACAAGGGTTGGACAATTGCTGACTGTAAAAACGACATAAACAAGAGCAATGCAGTCGTTAGAGATCTTAACCTTCCTGGACCAGCATGGATTCAGTACGGTCACTACATTAACATTATCAGAGCAGGTAATGGTACAGGTGCTACAGGGATAGCTTTTAACACAAACGGACGGGGAACATCATCTCAAAAGTATGCTCCACATGAAGGAGATATTATTTATCAGCCTTTCTATCCAGAGCAAAATCATCCAGTTACAACTCCAATTCTCACCCTCACAGACTTTGAAGCTAAACTCAATGCTTACGTTGCAAAATTAGACAATGCACAGGCTGATGCTGATGCAAAGAAACAGGAATGGGAAAGTGCAAAAGCAAGACTTGAAGCTGCAAACACAGCATTAAACAATGCAAACACTGATGTAACTAATGCAGGAAATGCAGTAAATACAGCAAAAGATGCCGTTACTGCTCAAGGCATTAAAAATACAGAGCTGACAAGGGCATTGGCAAACGCTCAGATTGAACAACACAATGCTCAGACTAACGTAAATAACAAACAAACTGATGTAACTACTGCTCAAGAAGAAGTTGGACGTAAAGAAGCTGATGTAACAGCAAAGCAGACTGCTTTAGAAACAGCAGTATCTAATAGAAGTGCAAAAGAAGCTGAGGTTGAAACTGCGAAAAGGGATAAAGCTATTGCTGACCAAGCTGTAGAAGATGCTGAAGCAGAACTTGAAAACTTAAAGAATGCACCTGTAGGCGATGCTGAATATCAGACAGCAAAGAAAGCTCATGAAGATGCGTTACAAGCTCAGTCTAATGCTCAGAAAGTATTAGATGAAGCAAATGCTGGATTAACAAAGGCAACAGAAGAAGCGAACAATGCGCAGACAGCTCTTGACGATGCTCAGAGTGAGCGAGATACAGCTAACCGGGCTTATATCAACGCATTAACAGAACTCGGCAACGCAAACGATGCTCTTACTACAGCAAAGGCAAACACTAAAGCTAAGAAAACTGCTCTTGATGAAGCAACTAAGAAAGCTAATGATGCTCAGACAGTAGTTGACAGCATTGCCGATGCAGAAACAAAAGCTGAAGAAGCTAAGAATGCATATGATAGTGCGGTAAGAACACTTGAAACTTTAAATGCATTACTGGAAAACAGAAAACAGGCTGAACAGGAAGCAAACGAAGCTTATAAAAATGCATTACAGGATGCGACTAATGCTAAGACAGCATTAGATGCTATGTCTGATGCAAAAGATGTTGCTCAGACAGCAAAGAATAATGCTGAAACTGCATTCAACACTGAGGAAGCTAACGCATTTAACAAAGCTAAGAAAGTCAGATCATTAAAAGCAATGAAAGCTGAAAAGGAACAGCTTACAGTTGACATTGATGGGCTGAATGCCATGATTGGTGGAATCGAAGATTCTATTCCAGACCTTGAAGCAAAGGTAGAAGAAGCAAATGCGAAACTAGCTCTTGCTCAGAAAGGATTCAATAAGGCAAAAGCTGACTACACAACTGTAAACGATAAGTTCCAAGCTGAAGAAGAAGCTAAGAAGAAAGCCGAAGAAGAGAAAAAAGCTGAAGAAGAAAAGAAGAAAGCTGAACAGGCAACTGCTCAGACTGGAATTAATCTTGGTCTTGCTCCTGAAATGGCAGCATTTGCTGGTAGCATTGCAACCGCAGTATATGTTCTTGTAAGAAAGAAAGAAGAACACGATTAAAATGGTACTTAGTGGAATTATAAATTGCTTATGATTCTACTTTGTATAAAACTTCCTTGTGACTTTCTATTAGCGATAGAGTAGGAAGTCACTTAATAGGTGAGGAAAGCTGGTCATTAACAGATCAGCTTTTTTTCTTATAAAAATAAGTGCGGGGCGGTTCGCCCCGGATGTGGTTATTTTATAATAATAATTTATTTCAGTTATTGTATAATCTAGGTATTAAGAGGTGGATATGGATAAGGTACAAAGAATCATCGAAACTTTATTGGAAGAAAAAAGCGTAAAATTTAAGAATGGGTTATACCATTATACGCAAGTTACATTTGCGTATAATTCTAATAAGATTGAAGGCACTAGACTTACGGAAGAACAGACAGCCGAAATGTATGAAACTAATTCAGTAACTACATTAGGATCTGAAGTAATCCAGGCAGATGATTTGATTGAAACCAAAAATCACTTTAGATTGTTTGATTTTATGTTGGATCACTATGCTGATCCAATCACTAAAGATATGATGAAGGAAATGCACGGAATTTTGAAACGAGGGACTACTCAATCTGAAATTTCTATGTATAACGTTGGTGGTTTTAAATTGAAGCCAAACATAATTGGATCAGTTAACTTTGTAGAAACTGCTGCACCTGAAGATGTTGATAAGAAACTGAATCATTTGCTTGAAGTGTATAACAAATTGACAGATATAACATTTGAGGATGTGGTAGGCTTTCATTATTATTTTGAAAGAATACACCCTTTCTCTGATGGGAATGGAAGAGTTGGAAGAATGATTCTGTTTAAGGAATGTCTTAAAAATCAAATAATACCATTTGTAATTCTGGATCAACATAAACAGTTTTATATCAGAGGATTAAGTGAATATAAGAGTGAAAAGGGTTATCTAAGAGATACTTGTTTAAATGAGCAGGATATTTATACTGATGTATGCGAAAAACTTGGAGTTTTTAATTCTCATCAGTTAGATGTAGAAAAGAGGAAGGTACATATTTTATAAATAAGTACTCCGGGGCGGAACGCCACCAGAAATGAGAGTAGAATATGAAATGTATTTTGATGAATAAGAATACACCTGTAATGAGTGTGGAATTAGATGGAAGAATCAATGCTATCACCAATATTTTTGAAGTATATGATATAAACTATGCTCCTTTAGCTATTTACAATGATAATAGATATAAGTCAAAGAACTTACTACGGTCTTTAAATGACTGGTTTAAAGGAAGAGGTATACCTTCCTGGAGAAAAGATTTAGAAAGATTATTACAACGTTTAGATGTAAAATCTCCTGAAGAATTATTGAATAAGGCTTATGCATTGTCGTTATCAGATCAATACTGGTTGAAAGAAGAAGGAAGCGTTCTTGAGTGGGATGCAATCAATTTCTTTACAAACGATTTTGAATATGAAGCATACCTGGAAGCCTCTTTAGACACATCTTCAACATTGGCTACTACTAAGAAGATGCTGTATTCTCCAAATAATACAACAGATGGTATGCTTCAGAAGGGTTGGATCATTCAGGATGGTAAGCGTATCTTGGTAAAAGGAACTTATACAAATAGTAAAGAAGAGCCAATAAATGAATGGTTAGCTTCAAGGATAGCTGAAAGACTTGGTTTTGATTATTGCGATTATTCTGTTTCTTATAGTGAAACTACGGGTATTACATCCAGATGCGAGAATTTCCTGAATGAGGATGAAGAAATTATTTCAGCATTAGATGTATTTTTCTCTGAAAGAAAACCAAATTCTATGAATGATTTTGATTTTTATGTACAGGTGTTAGAGAAGCATAATGTTCCAGATGCCAGAAGAAATGTGACTGGAATGGTTGTTTTAGATTATCTGATGATGAATGTGGATCGTCATATGAAGAACTTTGGCGTAATCAGAAATGTAGATACTCTTGAATGGGTAAGAACAACTCCAATATTTGATTCAGGACAAAGTATGCAATGCAATGAATTGACAGAGAATTTGAATTTCCATAGGGGTATTTGTAAGTTCTTTACAAATGGAAAGAAAGATTTTGATAAAATGCTTGATACAGTTGTAGATGAACTGATTGATATACCTGTTGAAGATCTTGATGGTATATCTGATGAATACTTCGAAATGTTAAAGGCATATCAAAATGTTTTAAATATGTCTGATGAAAGATTATCAAAACTTGTGGATGGATTAGAAATCAGGATTAGTGAATTAACTGATAAAATTGATGATTTGAAAAATGATTATCTTGTTTCTACTAATATAAACAAGAAGAAGAATTTGACTATTTAGACATTCTGTATAAGGCAGTGGCTCACTGCCTTTTTTGTATATTAAGAATTTCAATTATGTCATAAGTGGGTTTAATTTGGTCTTTTTGAAAAAATGACTAAGTTGAATTAAAATGACGTAATTAAATTAAAAAAAGCGGGTGTCTTACCCAACAATGTGTGAACCCTGGTCTTGCGACCAGTTCCAGTTTTCGAAAACCATTATTATTATAACAGAGAAGCACATTTCAAAAAATACTTGTACTTAAGTACAAAAAGAGGATAATATAGGCAACAGAGTTGCCCGGCGGCCTTAATTGGTATTGGGGACCACGTCAGATCAGGAGTCTGGCGGTTTTTTTCTTTTAAAGGGGATTTTCCATAGGTATAACCAAAAGGCACAAAAAGCATTGTACTGTTGGTGTATGATATAATTATACTAGTGCTATGAGAAGCGGGTCATTATACAAGACGGCTCGCTTTTTGTATTGTTGGGGCGGAGCGCCCCGGAAGTTAGCTGTGTACCAGTTTAATTGGTGTATACATAGTGTTCCAAATCTTATATAAAATGTATTGGATTTGTCTTAATGGCAATGTACCAGAGAAATTGTTCGTTTAAATTAATACAAAATTGTAATTAAGCAATGTGTTTTGTCGCAATCCTTGGTTGAAAAAAGATGGCTATAAAGCACATTCCAAAAAGTGGTGCTATAAAACAACAAAACTTGCAAACATATGATAAAATACAAGTGTGGATCAGAACGATATTGAAAACATTTTGCAGATTGTAGGAATTCTCAAGAAAATGCAACATCAGCTAAACGAAGAATGGAAAAAGTCAAACTATCCAGTAAGAAATCTGAAACGAATATATATTTCAGAAGTTTGGACGCCAACTTCAGATGTCAATAGCGAATTTTCTATCGAAATGGGAGCATATTCGAATCTGGCAAATAAATATTCACTTATCACCGAGATGGACATCCCTGATTGCTATAACATACGTGTCCGTGCCAAGCAACAATATTCGATACTGTCAAAGCTGCAAAAGTATATTGAGAAAAAAGAAAAAGGCAAGATGGCAATATGCAAATGTCTGAACGACTTGTTTGGTGCACGATATATATGCAATGAAAATATGGACTATCTAGAAATTTTTTCTCAGCTGAATACAATATTTGAGAACGACAATATGGTTCGCATCGTTAAAAGTTTCCATGGCTCATATACTGCTGTGCATTTATATATTCAAGAAGAAAACAGTACATTTCCATGGGAACTGCAAATTTGGAAACAAGAAGACGAAATTTCCAATGAAAACTCGCATAAAAAGTACAAACAGGAATATGCAAATGATTCAAAAAAATATTAGGAAGGAGAACGGATATGTGCAAACACACAATATTTCTTACAAACGACTTTGTTGTACACAAAAGTTTTGTTGCATTACATGTTGTTCATACAAGATCTGAAAATGGTGAATTACCAAAATACGTGCTGGGCAAATTGAACACTCTCCTTGCGGATCAAGGTGATTTTTCTGTACAATGCTTAACAACATCCAGCGAAACGTGGGAGTCTGTTGTACAATATGACAGTTATTTTGAATCTATGTACTGCATTGAATACAAAGGAGAAAAAGAAATCACCAATTTTGTGAATATCATCAAGGCAAATAAGATTCTGACGGCACAGGATATTGCAAAATTCGTGTTAAGCAAAGTTGAATGTACACAATTAAAACTACAGAAACTTGTGTATTTTTGCTATGCGGATTATCTGGCAAAAACAGGAAAAACAATCATTTCGGAAAAACCAGTTCCTTATCCATATGGACCAGTATTTGAAAGTTTGCTGCAGGAATACAAAAAATATCATAATTGTCCAATTCCCGCAGACACTTCTCAAAGAAGGCAGAACATCGTTCTTTCTAGGTATTATGCTGCAGATAACAAATTGGAAGTATACTCATCTTTTG
>CAKVLT010000031.1 GCA_934757945.1 uncultured Bulleidia sp.
TTCCAGAAATTTCTTCATAAAGTCTTTTTTCATCCTCCATTAAGGTGCATTCACTGCCGCTGATCAATGCATAACTTCCATAGCAATATGCGTTATGATCTTCATAGAGAAGCGGATCTTCTATCTGTGTTATACCATGGTTATAGTGTACTCTATATTTGAGATTTTGTTCATCGATAAATGACGAAATGTGCGGTTCACAGAAGGTATCTTTGATGTACATAACAGGCCTGTGTCCGTAGACATATTTATAAGTCTTAGGAACAAATCCATATCTTTTCTTAAAGGATTGAAGAGCAGACTGTATCTGTTCATTGGAACATTCTGTGGAAAAGAATACCCCCTCCATTCCCTCAAGAGAGAGCACATACGCTACAGCATAACTGTTAGCAATATTCAATGTACTTCCTGCAATGCACCGTGACATTGTATTGTTAAGATCACCAATCTGAGACACAATACAGTCATTCAAAGTACCAGTTTTATTCTGTGTTTCATTGATGACAGGAGTAAATAACATAGATGTCCAATGTCCGTCATGAGTATGCAGGTCATAAAGATCCTGCACTATGCACTTAGGTAAATCTAATGATGCAGGCTGTAAAGTAAAGGTATATGGCTGTTTGCCAAGACGTGCATGTCTTACAGCTTTCACTGCCATATACTGCTCAAAAGCAAGTCTTCTGGTCTCGTTGATCATTTTCACAGGCGCAAACACATTATCCAGCTTACCTTGTACATCTGTAACATAATACGGATAATCATTTGTCTTGGATAAAAGTCTCTCCATGGTTTCTGCAGTTAATGGTGCATTTTTTGCTGCCTGTAAAATATCTTCAGAACAGGAAGTGACACGAATACCTTCTTCATCGCAAACAGTTACAAACAGATTATGATTTACTTCAGCTTCATAGGTAACAGATACTGGCAATCGTTTCATATCCTCCTGAAGATGTTTTTCTATAGTACGAATCAAAACAGCATCGCTTGTCTTCTGAAGACTTTGACCTTTTTTAGGTACAGGTTTACTTTTACATTGTAAGGTCACCACATCGTTAGCATAGGCTTCATTGACAAGTTTTCCGTTTTTGAGAATCTTTACAGCAGTTAATCCGGTATCGTAAGGTTCATTAAGGATTCGTAAACCATCATGCTGATGCAATGTTTTACTTAAACGTACCTGAACCTCGTCATGACCAAAGGATAGAACCTTCCCGATTTCTACTCCCATGTGATTAGGTCTGTAGTGAGACATTCTTTGACTACAGTCATTATGAAACAGATGTCCTTTTGAAAAACCTCTGTTAAACATCAGTAATAATTCCTGCTGTCTTTCAGGAGTCAGAACAAACTTTTCATTCCTGTAATATGCATCTACAGCTTCTCTGAAAGTTTTTGTAATCAGCCATACATATTCAGGGCGTTTCATCCTTCCTTCAATCTTTAATGAAGATACTCCTGCTTCAATAAGGGCAGGAACATTCTCTATCACATTCAAATCTTTAGGGGATAAAAGGAATTTTCCATCCTGAAAGGAAGTACCATCTTTCTGGTAATAGCGTAATCTGCAACACTGTGCACACATCCCTCTGTTAGCACTTCTGTTTTTCAAACTGGCACTCATAAGGCACTGGCCACTGTAGGAAATACAAATGGCACCATACACAAAAACTTCTATTTCCATACCTGTTTTACAGGCTTCCTGAATAACTTCAATTGGTGTTTCTCTTGCAAGAACAACTCTTGAAGCTCCCATTTTCTGCATAAATCTGACACCATTCATGTTGTGAATATGCATCTGGGTGGAACAATGTACTTCCAGATCTGGATAACAGGTTCTGACATAATGAAATAACCCCAAATCTTGAATTAATAACGCATCCACATCATGAGTATACAAAAAATCCACTGTCTGTTTTGCATTTTCAATTTCCTGTTCATACATCATTGTATTCATTGTCACATACACTTTTACATTACGGATATGACAATATTTTATTGCTTCTGTAAACTCTTCCTGAGTAAAGTTTCCTGCAAAAGCACGTGCTGAAAATACTGTCAGACCAAGATAGACCGCATCGGCCCCTGCCTGTACTGCAGCTATCAATGATTCCATATTTCCTGCTGGTGCTAAGACTTCTATTTTACGCATTGGTTTTCTCCTTTATGATGGCATACTTTTCACATAAAGTATCCAGCTTCATTCGTGCATTGGCACTGCTTGTACTTGGTAAACCAATATGTTCTATTGGTAAATGTATATACGTGTCATATAGTTTTGTTGCTTTGGTTCCTGTAGTAAAAACAGTAGTAATCTTGGTCTTTTCAATCAGGTCTTCTATCGGATTCACATGTACATCCTGAATACTTGCATCAGAGCTTCCCTGTATCGTACAGGATTGTATGACATCCCACAAAGCAATATGATGCTGTAAACAAAACTGTTGTTTATCCTCGATTGTTTCCTGATATACCTGTTCAAGAACTTTCCAGAATCTGTTTTGAGGATTGGCATAGTAAAAACTTTTCTTTCGAGATATCACAGAAGGAAAAGAACCTAAAATCAGCACTTTACAATCCCCATCATAAACAGCAGGAAATGGATGAATAACTGTATTCATAGTCTTATGCTCCATACTTTAACAGAAAATATTCCAGTTGTGCATAAGGATCATATTTACCACTTTTTATACCCTGATCAATATCTGCGAGTTCTACCAACATCTTTAACAAAGATTTACTCGAACGTTCACGCATGGATTTCAAATTCATATTCACTGCTGTTTCCTTCATGCGTAACCTTGTTGCAATCTGGCCGTTGGAATACCCTCTGTCATATAAAAGTGCAATATTATACGCCTTACGTATCTGAGATGTCAGCAAAGGAAACAGCTCATTCACCGTTTTGCCTTTAGCAAGCAAAACTTCTTTCTGCTGTATACTTTCTGCAAGATTTCCTGCAATTAGAGCATTCCCTAATTTCCAGATATCCAGATTGGTATCTTCCGGAATCAATTGCTGTATAAGAGAAACATCATATGTTGTTTCACCATACAATTTCATCTTTTCAATTGCATGATGCAACTGAAATTCATCCGTACCTATTCTCTGATCAAATTCCTGTCTTGCCCTGGCATCCAGAATAAAATGATTCTTTTTCAGCAGTTCATCAATATGTTTTGGAAATTCCCAGTATTTAATTTCAGCACACACATATTTCTGTACATGATAGTTGTCTAATAGTTTGGCTTCTTTTTTCCTTGTGTCCAGATCATTCCCTTCCAGATAGAAAATCAGGGCAGTACTTTCATTAGGTTGCTGAAAATACTGTTCCAGTACAGAAAGAAGATGTTCTTTTGCAGTATCCTTTTTCTTTTTACCTGTTTCTTTAGAGGAATCAGAAGCTTTAAGAAAATATGGATTTTTTACAATCACTGCTTTAGGTTCATTATCAAAAAGAGAAAACATATTACACTCAATCATGACACTGTCAATGTTAAAGTCTTTGCCATTAGATGCATCAAAATACACGACTTTATCTGAAGGAATTTTATTTTCCTTTAAGACTCTTTGTAAAGTCTCTTTTTCTCTGTATTCATTTTTACCAGATATACACACTATACTCATACTTAGTGTATTATACCAATCTTTCCATTTGATGTAACAATTAGATTTATGGGACCAATACAAACAATGCGTATATCTCCTTCCACTGCTGTGTTCATATATGCAAGATGATGCTTTAATACTCTTTGTATAGTGGCTGTGGAAGGATGATTATACCTGTTATGTAATCCAGACGAAAAGATAATACAGGAGGGGTGTACGCCATCAAGCAAATCATCACTTGTTCCTGTATCACTTCCGTGATGTGACCCATGAAGAACATCCACCTCAATCTTTCCGTAAGTATTCAGAATTTTTTTTTCAATACTGCTATCAGCATCCCCCATCATCAGATAGCGGATACCATTCATCTGAAAATAATTAACGATAGAACTGTTATTGTCATTGTCACTTTCAACATCATTCAGATCATATAAAGTAAGCTGTCCCACATCATAACAAGATATATGTCTTTCAATCACCTTTTCTACCTCAAAATCTTTTAATAAAGCATCCACATTCCCGCAATGATCTTCATCACCATGAGTAATGATAAGTGCACCCAGTTTTGTAATGCCTTGTGCCTGTAAATATCCTTTTAAAGATCTGTAGGCATTCGGCTTACCGGTATCAATCAAAATTGAACTTTGATGAAATGCCGTCGTAATCAATGTCGAATCTCCCTGTCCTACATTGATAAATGTAACACCCGCAAAAGGATGAAATGCACCAGTATACTGAAACAACAATAATAAACATACATATATGTAACTGCAATATCTCTTCTTTCTGAAGCAAAGACACAAACACAAAAAAGCAAGAAGCCCCTCTCCAAGTACAGAACCATAAATATTCAGTTTCAACAGCATATCTCCTATAGAACAACAGACAGTTAAAGCATCTAAAAGTATAGGTGTGTTGATAAATACATATCCCAGTGCTATCCAGTACATCATACCAGTCATGCCTTTAACAAAAGAATACAACAGTGAAAAAAGTGGATTCATACTATGAAACAATACAGACTGCAACAGTAACCCGCAGAATACAGACCATGTTCTTTTATGATTGCTTACAAAGCAGGAACATATGCGAAATGCCATGGGAAATAGAAAAGAAGGCTGCAGATAGCTATGAGGAAATAGTAAAAGTAAGCAGACACAGGCAATACCGATTTTCTGATCATATTCAACAGAACAAAATGACAATACCCTGAACAGAATATACTGTACGATTGTCAAAGGGAAATGATAAACAACTCCAAGAATTACTGCCAGTACCAGCAAAATATTTCTGCACAGCTTCTCCGTGAAAAAATACTGCAGAATAAAACTTAAAAAATACAGTCCTGAAGTCAGGTGAAACCCATATGTGAATAAGAAATTTTCAAAAGTATCTTCTGAAATACCTGTCAATACTTTTAATACCATGGAATCTATACATCTTTTCTGTAAAAGTGCCCTTATAGAATGTCCTTCTTTCACCATAGTATAAGAAGAGTAAGCATAATAAATATGTTTTGCGTGACATTGACGCACAAAATCATAACCATAAAAAGAAGGACTGCTGTCAAGAAGAACAGGATCTCCATGCACAAGAATGGTACTGTCAAAAGGCAGGATTTCTTTAGTATACACAATTGCCTTATATCTTCCCTGTTGTACTTCTGCATAAGAAGCATGTACACCCCTTACCTTCACTTCATACATATCAGGAAGGTTGCTGAGATAATAAGAGAAGGAAGACACTAACACAAATACAAGAAAAAAAGGAATACATATATATTTCTTTCGAGTTACACAAAGACTGATGCATAAAAAAATGGTAATCAGGAAAAACGAATCTTCAAATATCTTAAACAAAAAACACAATATTGCAAAAAAGAAGCTATCTTCCAGTAAAGATTTACAAAGTAATATGTTCTTTAATCTTGTCATACTTTGCCTGTCCTATGCCTTTTACATTCATAAGATCTTCTAAAGTCTGGAAAAAACCATTTGTATTTCTATATTCAATAATTTTTTCTGCAATACCCGGTCCAATACCAGGAAGTGCCTGTAATTGGTCTGTTGAAGCCGTATTAATGGATACTTTTTCTATTTCATTTTCTTGTTGCAGTTTGGGAATAACCAGAACATCCTGATCATGCAAAATCTGATTAGGATTCAGGCAGGAAGTGTCAGCTTCTTCACTTAAATTGATTTTATCCAGTGCCATCTGTACAGTAGCATACATGGGTAATGACAGGTCTTCTTGTTTCCTCACCTCTCCCTGTACATGTACTACAATAGTTTCCTTAGAGATGTCTTTTATAACAAGAGGTGACAGATCCACCATAAAAGCACAGCCAAAAAACAAAAAAAAGATAAACAGAGATTTCATACGATACCCTCCATTTATCTAATACACATTTTTTGTTATTTTGTTTTAACAATTGTTACAGAATAAGGAATTTTTGCGTCAACATCTACAACATCCCCTACTTTGTGTCCCATAATACTCTTGGCAAGAAGAGAATCCAGTGAAAGTTTACCATTTAAGGGATCAGCTTCATCACTACCGCATAAAGCATATGTCATTTCCTCACCAGTATCAGAGAATTTCAGAACTACTGTAGAACCATTATAAACTGTCTTTGTTCTACCGGAAACCTTCTTAATGATTTCGTAGTTACCCGGCTGGATTTTATATTCCAGCTCCTGGATTTCCTGTTCGATCTGAGTCTGTTTTTCTCTTGCTGCATCGTAGTCAGCGTTTTCGGACAAGTCACCAAGGGAACGAGCTTCAGCAAGTTCTTCTTTATTTTTTTCACGTTCAACGTGAACTAAGTAATCATATCTTTCCTGTAATTTTTTCAGACCTTCTTCAGTAAGTTGAATTTTTTCTTCCATGATAGCCTCCAATAATCTTTTGAATTATACCATTGAGTGCTGAATGATGCTAGATATTTTTGTGATCAGCAAATCTACAGCAACAGTATTTGAAACGCCTTCCGGTATGATGATATTTGCATACTTCTTACTTGGCTCTACAAATGATTCATGCATGATACGAACAGTATTTGTATACTGATTGATAACAGATTCAATCGTTCTTCCTCTTTCATTCACATCTCTTTGCAATCTTCTGATAAAGCGAATATCCGCTTCTGTATCCACAAACACCTTAATATCCAGTAAATCTCTGATTCTTTCATCTTCCAGAACAAATAATCCCTCAAGAATCAGAACATCACATGGAAGACATGTTTCATACACATCACTTCTTGTATGCAACACGTAATCATATGTTGGTTTTTCAATAGATTTGCCCATTTGAAGATCGTGAATATGCTGTATCAGCAAATCGTTATCAAACGCAAACGGATGGTCGTAATTTGTCTTCAGTCTCTCCTCCATAGGAAGATAAGACTGATCTTTATAATAGTCATCCTGACGAATAATCAAAACGCATTTTTTATCTGCAAATGTTGATTTAATGAATGCAGCAATGGAAGTCTTGCCTGAAGCACTTCCACCTGCAATGCCAATAATCAATGGTTTCTGCATAATTAATCTTTACTCCAATCTAACATATTACCCTGTTTTGAATAGTGTAATGTATAGGTGAATTGAGCTTTTTTGTCTTTTAGTATATCTTTGAGGAATAAAGCATCTCCCTGCCATAATGGCAGAGACAGTACTTTATCTGCAGGTATCCATTTTAAGGTACCTTCGTTACAATCCACCAGGTCAAAATAAGAAACATCAGAAGTAAACACAGTAATACATTCAGTTTCTTTATCCTCTACACAAAAATGTATTGTGCCGTTTTCATACAGAGTATCTGCTGTATACCCTGTTTCTTCTTTTATTTCTCTGATAGCACATTGTCTGATACTTTCATGTTCTTCCTGTTTACCACCGATGCCAATCCATTTACCGTGATTTTCATCATTCTTTTTGATATTGCGATACATCAGAAGAACAGTATCTTCACAAAACAGATAGACACAACTGGTATGCTTAATAGCCATAACAGGTTAAATATGTATCAATATTCTGTTGATGTTCTTCATAGGTTGACGCAAAATACACATCCTGATCACCACCACCGCATACATTACCAATGAAATAAACATAGTTTGTATCATTTGGAGATAACGCTGCTTCCAAAGCAGCAGTACCTGCATTATCAATTGGTCCAGGAGGAAGTCCTGAATTCATGTACGTATTGTAAGGAGAGTCAATATCTGTATTTACTTCACATGCCTGCCAGTTATCATTATCTTTATCAAAATCCAAAGCATAACATACTGTAACGGAACTCTGCAAAGCCATACCTGCTTCAAGACGGTTATAGAAAACACTGGAGATATTCTTCAGATCTTCCATATTTCCAGTACCTTCATACTGAATAATGGAGGCTAATGTAAATATCTGATGAATACTGTAGGAAGAAGCATCAAACTTATCTTTCAAACTGTTGTATTCCATCAATGTCTGATCCAGTAAGGTACAAGTAGCTTCTTCTGCAGTACAGTTTTTCTTTAAATCATACGTATTAGGGAATAAATACCCTTCCAGGTAACAACGAACATTATCAGATAACATCTCTTCTGTTAAGAAAGGATACTCTGCCATTTTGGAACGAATCCAGTCAGCGTTGCTCCATAAAGCAATAAGATCATCATAACTGACTTCAGTGACAGTAGAAATCTTATTGGCAATATCCTTGGCCCAGTCACCTTCTATGATGGTAACGGATACGCCATTACTGGCAGATTCAATACTGTTTAAAGTCTTATACAAAGTATCCATATCCATGCTTGTGTCCAGTGTGAAGGAGCCTGCTTTCAGATCTCCGTAACTGTTCAGCTTGGCAAAATAATAACCAACTTTACTGTTACGAATGAGCCCATCTTTTTCAAGGTCTTCACTGACAGATTTTAAAGTGGCACCCTGTTCCACAACAAAGGTAACTTTTTCAGATGTTGTACTCATTGGTTTCTGACACTGGAACCAGTAATATACATCAAAACCGATAACTCCGATGATCAGAACAATAATGATTGAAATTAAAATGCGCAGAAATGGAAAATGTTTCTTTTTTTTAGTTTCCTCGCTCATGCCCCCAGCTCCTCTTCACTTTCAAATGCCCCAAGTACTTCTTCACACATTTCTAATTCTTTTTCGTCTTCCACATTAAACATATTACCGTCATCGTCATACGCATATGGATAGACATTTTCTTCAGGATCATCAGGATCCTTGAATAATACAAAGTGCTTACCTTCAGGTGAATCAAAAGTCAGAACAATCTCCACTTCAAACTCATTTCCTTCTTCATCTGTTAATGTCATGTTTTTTGTTTCCAGCATAATTTCCCCTTTACTCAAATAAAGGCGCTGTATCAGCGCCTCATTGTTTGTCTAAATATCTTTGTAAAATACGTACAGCAGCTAATTGATCTATTACTTTTTTTCTTTTTTTTCTTGAAACATCCGCCTGAATCAGAACTTCCTCAGATTCCAGTGTTGTCTCTCTTTCATCCTGCATATGCACAGGTAGACCGGATTCGATTTCAAGCTGTTTTCCAAATTCCAGACAGATCTGTGCTCTTGGACCAATATCACCATTCTGCATATACGGTAAACCCAGAACGATCTCATCCGGTTTCACCTCCTGAATGATTTCAAGAATCTTATCCAGACATGTATCATAATCATCCGAAGGAAAACGAATCGTTTTATATGTACCGGCAATAAATCCTGTTTCACTTATGGAAATACCACAAGTCACACTACCCAGATCAAGGCCTAGATATTTCATTTATGTTCCTCTAAATAAAATCTGACCAGTTCCTCAATAATTTCATGTCTTTCTACTGATTGAATGACACTTCTGGCATTATTATGACTTGAAATATAGGCAGGGTCATTAGAAATAAGATACCCGGCTAACTGATTGATAGAATTATAGCCTCTTTCATCCAGGGCTTTAGAGACGTGCTTTAACACTTCACAGATATTTGCACGACGAATCTCATCAGCATTGTAGCTTACAGTTTCAGTCACATCGAAATTGTTTTTCATCCTACCTGTACCTCCTATGTAATACTATTTTATGTCAAAACGAAGCAAATGTACAATAAAAAGAGAAGCGTTTGCTTCTCTTTAGGAAAATCTTAATTAAAAGATTTTGTCACTTCTGCAATTGCTTCAGCCAGTTTAGATGAATCTTTACCCCCAGCCTGAGCCATATCTGGTCTTCCACCACCGTTACCTCCACAGATAACTGCGGCTTTCTTAACGATATCACCAGCCTTTAATCCTTTTTCAATAGCAGCTTTGGAACTTGCAGCAACAAAAACTACTTTACCGTCTGTTTCATTAGCAAGGAAGACAAAACCATCTTTCATCTTATTGCGCAATGTTTCGGCATATTTCTTCATTCCGGAACTGTCTGTGTCTTTCATCTGAAGAACGAGGCATGAAATTCCATTATGTACTTCAGCCTTACTGATTTCACTTTCAGCATTAGCCAGCATAGCTTTATTGTTAACATCCTGAATTTCCTTCTTTAACTGTGCATTTTCTTCCAGAAGCTTTTCAATACGTTCCTGAATAGCATCCCATTTCTTCAACTTCAGAAGTGCAGCTGTCTGTTTCAGATAATTTTCCTGATTCTTGAAGGAATCATAAGCACACATCTTTGTTTCACATGTAATTCTTCTGATACCAGAACCGATGGATTCTTCAGAAACAATTCTGAAACTGCCAAGATCACTTGTATTGCTAACATGAGTACCACCACAGAATTCCTTGGAGAAATCACCCATAGAAACTACTCTTACATAATCACCATATTTTTCGTCAAATAAAGCAGTTGCACCTGTCTTTTTAGCATCTTCAATAGAAAGTACTTCTGTAGTAACAGGTAAGCATGCATTGATCTTTTCATTGACAATTCGTTCTACTTCTTCAAGCTGAGCCTCTGTAGGTTTTTCAAAATGTGTAAAGTCAAATCTTCCATATTCAGGACAGTTATAGGAACCTGCCTGAGCTACATGTTCTCCAAGAACTTCTTTTAAAGCAGCCTGTAATAAGTGTAAGGAAGAGTGATTTGCACGTGTCTTCTGACGAGCTTCATAATCATATTCTCCATGTAAAGCATCACCAACATGCAATGTGCCTTCTACATTTTCAATATGATGTAATGGCTGTTTATGAGGCGCTTTCTGTACATCTGTAACCTCTGCCTTAAATGTATCATTCCAGAGTTTACCAGTATCTGCACACTGTCCTCCGCTTTCAGCATAGAAACAAGTTCTGTCCAGAATTACTTCACCACAGTCAGATAAGGAATCCACTTTGACACCGTCTTTAAATAAAGCAATAACTGTAGAATCACAGGAGGTATCTGTATAACCGGTAAATTCAGATGGTTCTTCAAAATCCATCAGATCTTTACTTTGACCATGCATGGACTGTTCTGCACCTCTTGCAGCTCTTGCGCGTTCTTTCTGAGCTTCCATTTCTTTCTGGAAGCCTTCTTCATCCACTGTGTATCCATTATCTGCAGCAATTTCCACTGTCAGTTCTTTTGGATATCCATACGTATCATAGAGTTTGAAAACAACTTCACCAGGTAATACTTTTGCTGCAGCATGTTCTTCCAGAGCCTTGTTCAACAGGTCTTCGCCATTCGCAAGAGTCTTATGGAAAGATTCTTCTTCATTACGTACAAGTTTAGATACCAAATCCACTTTATCTTCTACATATCCATAGTAATCTTTCATATTATCTGCACATACCTGCACCAGCTGATACATGAAAGCACCATCAATACCTAACTTGATACCATAGCGAACAGCTCTGCGTAATACTCTTCTTAAGACATAACCTCTGCCATCATTTGAGAACATTGCACCATCTGCAAGAGCAAATGTCACTGTACGAATATGGTCAGCAATGACTCTGTACGCCATCTTATATTCAGGCTCATCATAACTGTGTTTAGCAAACTTTTCAGTTGCGTGAATAATAGGCAAAAACAAGTCTGTATCAAAGTTTGTCTCACCATCCTGTAAGAAACAAACCAGTCTTTCAAGACCCATACCTGTATCAATATTCTTCTGTGGTAATTCCTTGTACTCACTTCTAGGCATTTCACCAGGTCTGCAGTCAAACTGAGAGAATACAATATTCCATAATTCTACGTAACGGTCATTTTCCATATCTTCAAAGAATAACTTTTCTCCGATGTGTTCAGGATCGTATTTTTCACCACGGTCATAGAACAATTCAGAGTCAGGTCCTCCAGGTCCTCTTCCGATTTCCCAGAAGTTATCTTTATTTCTGGAAATATGGGATTCAATCATTCCTGCCTTCACCCATAAATCATAGGCATCCTGATCATCTGGATAGACTGTAACATAAAGTCTTTCTTTATCCATACCAATCCATTCTTCACTTGTTAAGAACTCCCATGCCCAAGGGATAGCCTGTTCTTTAAAATAATCACCAATAGAAAAGTTACCTAACATTTCAAAGAATGTATGGTGTCGTGCAGTACGTCCAACATTTTCAATATCGTTTGTACGAATACACTTCTGAGCATTGGCAATACGAGGACATGCAGGTTTTTCTGTTCCATCAAAATACTTCTTCAGTGTAGATACACCTGCATTGATCCAGAGTAATGTTGGATCGTTGTGTGGAATCAAACTGGCACTTGGTTCAATCATAAATCCTTTAGATTTAAAGAAATCCAAGAACATCTGTCTAATTTGATTACCTGTCAGATCTTTTTTCATAAAATTTCCTCCATAACAAATAAAAAAGTTCCTGTGATATGCACAGGAACGAATTATCGCGGTACCATCCTGATTCGTATACATACAATCATGTATACGCACCTTAATTATTTCTTTTAACGCAAGAATTACGGCATGTATTGCATGCGTCTCATGAGATAGCTTCATAATGAAATGTATGTATAGACTTTCACCCGTTGTCTACTCTCTTTTAACATAACGTTTCTTACTACTTATTCTCAATCACTGACAACGATATTCTAGCATAGTTATACCAAAATAAAAGAAAAAATTTCTCACGAAGATATGCATCTGACAGTTATTCTGTTTTGATCATCCATCGTACATGTAAATAGTGTTAAAGGCCATTTCCCCTCTGTCATACCTTCTACATCCGTTGACTGTAAAGCTTCAATGGTATCCACATACCAAGTAAACCTATGTCCTTCAATATCTGTAAAGATAATTGTATGCTTTTTATAAAATCATTCAAAATATAGTGCTCAAAACGGAAAATCCAGACTATGATTCACATACTCTCTGGAGATTCTCTGTTGCAATGTCGTTGCCCTTTCATGTGCATCCAATCTTGTAACACCATGTATAAAAGCATTTAAAGATCCCAGAAGTACTAAAGATTTAGAGCATCTGGTACAGGAAGTATATATCAGTTTTTTCTGCAACATAATCGTATGTGCTGTAGAAAACGGCATGATGACTACAGGATATTCAGAGCCCTGTGCCTTATGTACACTGATGCAGTATGCTAATGTTAATGTATTCCAGTTTTCCGGTATATAGGCTACTAATGTTCCCTGGAAATCGACATATACAGTTGTCTGATTTGTATCACTTTCTTCTGCAGTAACAATATCTTCAATAATACCAATATCTCCATTGAAGACACCATCATCAGGCTGATTCTTTAACTGCAATACTTTATCTCCTTCTCTTAAAATCATGAAGCCATTTTTCACTTCTCTTTTATCATAGCTTTTAGGATTAAAGCATGCCTGTAATACACCATTTAAAGCATCTATGCCACAATTTCCCTTATACATTGGAGAAATAACCTGTACATCCATCATCGAGTAGTTTTTTTGTATGGCATCTTTGACAATCTGACAGATTAATTGCTGGACGTGGATTTCATCCACATCAAAAAATTTAACATCTTTCTTTAATACATCAAGATCCACATTCCCATCAATAATCTGATGAGCCAGAGTAATGACATCACTGCCATCTTTCTGTCTGTAGATATGTTTTAATCGTGTATACGGAATAGCATTGGAACTGATAAGATCTCTTAAGACACACCCTGGGCCTACACTTGGCAACTGATCTTCATCCCCTAAAATACAGATTCTTCTGACTGTGGTACTTGCCTTAACAAGGTTATAGAACAACCAGCTGTCTACCATGGAAAACTCATCTATAATCAAAAGATCCGCAACAATTGGATCATCTTCCCCTTTAGCAAAGGTATTGCTATCAATATCCCAGCCTAATAAGGAATGAATCGTGGAACATTGTAAGTCAGTAACTTCCTTTAAACGTTTACTGGCTCTTCCTGTTGGTGCAGCACAGACAACTTCACTGTCAGGATACAGAATAGACTGCATATGGCAGATAGCTTTGACCACAGTCGTTTTACCTGTACCAGGACCACCAGTAATAATTTCCACAGGATTGTGAAATACAGAAATAATCGCTTCTTTCTGAATATCATCATATGTAATATCCAGATCATTTTCAGTCTGTTTCAAAGCATCCAGCACTTCCTGTTTTGTTCTTTCCTGTACTTCAAAGTAAGGAAAATGTGCTATAAATTTAGCAATACCAGATTCTGCCTGATATTGGGTGACAGGATAAATTCTGTCTTCTTCTCTTACAAGCTGGTTCTGCATGATACCTTGCTGTAAAAGATCATAGAAGTCGTAATCTATTCCCCGTGCAATCTTTTTAAAAGAATCTTCCAGAATTTCTTCAAGTACATAGGAATCTCCGGAACGTACACATAGTGACATTGTCACAAAAGACAACAATGCCTGCAATCTTCTTGGATCGTCTTTACTGAACCCAAGACTATACGCAACTTTATCTGCAGTTTTAAATCCAAATCCCTCTACTTCTTCAATAATCTTATACGGATTATCCTGTATCTTTTCCAATGCAGCATCACCATATTTTTTATACAACAGTTGTATCTGTGAGGAAGGGACACCATGTGATGTACAAAACTGCACAAGCTGAGAAAGCTTGGAATCCTGTCTCTTCATTCCAAGTCTGATACTCTCTCTTTGTTTCAAAGAGATAGGTACATCATCAAGTATTGAAGGATCATTACGTATTTCTTCAATACAGTTCTCACCAAGAGTCTCAACAACCATGGCTGCGGTTTTCTTTCCTATACCTTCAAATAACGAAGAAGAAAGATATTTTATAATTCCCTCTTTTTCCTGAGGTAACTGTTTTTCGTATGAAACAAAAGCAAACTGTACACCATATACAGGATGATCTACATAATCCCCATAAAAAATATATTCTTCATCCTCTTCCACAGTGTCCATATATCCTGTCAAAGTCATGGATTTCCCTTTATTCAGCACCTTGACTTTCATGACAGTGTAATAATTTTTCTCATTACGGAACAATATATACTGTACTCTTGCACTAAGCTGAATCAGATCTTCCTGCATGGGATCAACCTGCCATTGCGTTGACTTTTTGCATGAGGTCTTCACCGTCTTTGAAAATCTGTTCAATCTTACCACCAGCAATCATCACATCCCCATCATAGAACACAGCTTCCTGTCCCGGAGTGACAGAACGTATCTTCTGAGGAAAGTCTACTTTTAATGTGGATTCATCCATCCAGGAAATATGTACATCATTATCTGCCTGACGATATCTGAATTTTGCCGTACAATCCATTGGCAGTTCTCTGTCCGCAAGAACATTAACTCCTGTAACAATACAACTATCCGAGTACAGAAGATCCTGATATTCACTGTCAACTACATATAATTCATTCTTTTCGACATTTTTACCAACCACAAAGAACGGACCTATACCTCCGATATCCAGTCCCTTTCTCTGTCCTATGGTATAGTACATAACTCCTGTATGTCTTCCAACCACTTCTTTTGTAATCACGTTGATAATCTTACCTGGTTTCATTGGAAGATAGTTACTTAAAAACTGTCTGAAGTTTCTTTCTCCTATAAAACAGATACCAGTGCTGTCTTTCTTTTTTGCAATGGAAAGATGCAGTTCTTCAGCTATTCTTCTGACTGTGGGCTTATCAATTTCTCCTAACGGGAATAAGACATGATCCAGTACTTTTCTGTTAATTTCCGCAAGGAAATACGACTGGTCTTTATTACGATCATCTGCCTTACAGATTTCAGAAACTCCATTATTCTTTTTCATTCTGGCATAGTGTCCTGTAGCTACAGTATCAAAACCCTGTTCTTCCGCAAACTTCATAAAACTGTCAAACTTGATATATCTGTTACACAGAATATCCGGATTAGGAGTTCTGCCCTTTTTATATTCCTCAAGGAATGTTTTAAAAACATCATCCCAATATTCTTTAATAAAATCAATTCTCAGCAGAGGAAGTCCCAGGCTGTCCGCAACAGATTTAGCGTCATTATAATCACTTTCCTGAGGACACACAGGATCATTCAAAGTAGGATTTCCATTGATATCTTCATTGGCAACACTGTCCCAGTTACGCATGAATGCACATGTGACATCATATCCCTGTTGTTTTAATAAATAGGCCGCAACAGCACTATCCACTCCTCCAGATAAACCAACCAATACTTTCTTCATGATTTTCCTCCCTTATAACAAAAGAAACCTTACGAAAAGGCTTCTATTCTTTATTTCCTTCACATCTCACGTTGCCACATGCTTTATAATTCGGGCAATCCGGAGTACAGTGATCAACTGCGATTTTACGTAATTCACGAGGCACAAAAACACTGATTTCCTCTTCATCATACCCTACCTGAAAATTGGTTTCAGATAAAATAATTGGTCTTTTTAATACACTCGGATTCTGTTTGATAAACTGTACCAGCTGTTCTGTAGTCATGGAATCAATATCCACATTACTATCCTGAATAACCTTGGAACGTTTGGAAATAATATCATCACTGCCATTTTCACTGCGCTTTAAAAGATACTTAATTTCCACATCATTCAGTAAAATCTTAAAAATATTCTTTTCTATAAAAGGAATATCACGATCCTTTAACCATTGTTTCACTTTTCTGCAACTTGCACATCCAGGGGAAGTATATACTACAATCATCGCCAGTCTCCTAACGGAGCATATTATACCATGTACTTCAGGAATAAAAATATATGGACAGCAAAAAAATTGATAAACACTATGATTTAGAGTATAGTAATCATGCATAGAAAAGGTGCGGTTTCTTATACTTTCTGTAAAAGAGAGATAGGTCAGGTGCAAGCTATCCTGAAAGGTAAGAGTAACATTGGAGCCTTGGAGCATTACTATACACTAGTACGGAAGGTCCGTTATACCTAAAGAGATTTGTACACATAACAAATAAGATGGGTGGTACCGCGCAAACAAAGTCCTTGCGTCCCTTCAGAGAAAGGGACTTTTTTATTTATACGGAGGAAACCAAAAATGAAAAAAAGAATGTTATCAGGCATCAAGCCTACCGGTCAGTTGCACCTGGGAAGTTACATTGGGGCATTAAAACACTTTGTAGAATATCAGGACGATTATGATGTATATGCATTTATCGCTAATCTGCATTGTATCACCGTTCCACAGGACCCAAAAACATTACAGAAAAATCTGCAGGACTGTGTAGCTTTATACCTGGCATGCGGACTGGATCCTAAAAAAGCAACTATTTTCTTACAGACTGATGTCAAAGCACATGCACAAATGGGATATATCCTTTGCTGTCATACGTATATGGGTGAACTAAACAGAATGACTCAGTTCAAGGACAAACAGGCAAAAGGAGAAAAAAATTTATCCGGAGGACTATACACCTACCCAGCTTTAATGGCAGCAGATATCTTGTTATATGATCCTGACTATGTACCTGTCGGAGATGATCAGAAACAACATGTAGAATTAACAAGAGATATTGCTGAAAGAATCAATAACCGTTACGGAGAAATGTTTAAAGTTCCTGAACCACTTATCGCCAAAGTAGGAGCAAGAATCATGTCTTTAAACGATCCAACAAAGAAAATGTCTAAATCTGATAACAATGATAAAGGGTGTGTTTACTTGCTGGACGATCCTAAAAAAGCACGCAAAAAAATTATGTCTGCAGTTACAGACAGCGAAGCACACGTTCATTACGACCCAGTCAATCAGCCAGGTATCTCCAACCTGATGCAGATCTTATCCTCCCTGTCCAACGACCGACCATTTGAAGATATCGAAAAGGAATTTGAAGGTAAAGGATACGGGGATTTTAAAAGGGCCGTTGCTGATGCTGTAGTAGATACTCTGGAAAAGATTCAGGCAAGATATCATGAAATTCTGGATTCCAATATTCTGGAAGAAGTACTGAGTGAAGGTGCTGCCAAAGCAAATGTTATTGCTGATGCAAAACTCGAAAAAGTACAGAAAGCCATCGGCATGGAAATCATTGATAAATAAGTATTTAAAAAGACGCACATGCGTCTTTTTAAATACCTAAAATTGCAGTAGCAATAGAGAAGTAAATCAGTAAAGATAAAGCATCGATAATGGTTGTCAGCATCGGAGAAGCAACGACAGCCGGATCAAGCTTAAATTTTGTCAATAACAAGACAAGTGTAGAAGCTACCAGTTTTGCAAGGAAAACGGCACATATAATTGTAAGACAAACTACAGCGGCAATATGGACGGTCAGACCATCAAATGTAATACATTTCAGGAAATTAGCAAGTGATAAAGTTAAACCACAGAGCAAACCAACTCGCATCTCCTTGAAAACAATTTTGAAATAGTCTTTTGTAGTAACATCTCCAAGAGAAATAGCACGAACAACTTCGGTAGAAGCCTGTGCACCGGCATTACCACCAGTATCCATCAGCATTGGAATATATGCTGTCAAGACAACAAACTTACTTAAAGCTGCTTCAAAACTGGTGATAATTCTTCCTGTAAAAGTAGCGGAAATCATTAAGAGTAATAACCATGGAATTCTCTTTTTCCATGTTTCAAACACACCAGTTTTTATGTACGGCTTATCAGATGGTAAAATACCTGCCATCTTATCCATATCTTCAGTTGTTTCATCCGTCATGATATCCATAACGTCATCAACTGTGATAATACCGACCATCCTGCTTTCCTTATCTACAACAGGCAAAGCAGTAAAATCGTATTTTCTGAATATATTGGCAACTTCCTCCTGGTCGGTAGATGTCTGACAGGAAATGACATCATCATGCATCAGATCACCAATCAGAGAATCTGCTTTATTCAATAACAAGGATCTGATTGCTACTGTTCCCAGTAATAATCTTTTTGGATTTAATACATAACATGTATCAATGGTTTCTGAATCCGTACCAATTTCACGGATACGATCAATCGCCTGTAACACAGTCATATCTGCTCTCAGGTCTACAAACTCCACAGTCATGACACTGCCCGCTGTATCCTCTGCATACTTGAGCAGATGATTAATATCCGCACGTGTTTCAGGTTGTGCGTTCAATAAAATCTTCTTTACAACGTTAGCAGGCATTTCTTCCAGTAAGTCTGCAGCATCATCAGCATACAGGTTATCAATAACAATACCTGCTTCTTTTTCGCTTAACTGTGTAATGATATATTGTTGTGAATCATCTTCCAGTTGCGCAAATACATCTGCAGCAAGTTCCTTAGGGAAAAGACGAAACATCTTCAGCATGTCTTCATCTTCCATCTCTTCCATCGCCTTGGCAACGTCGAACACATTCATGTCCTGAGCAAGCCCTCTTACTGCAGCATACTTCTTGTTTTTTAACAAATTGCGAAACTGTTCTACATCCTGTTCTCTGATGTCTTCCATAGCAATCCTCCATTCAATGATTTTTCATGTTTATACGTACACGACGGTATCGGGTAACTACTACCTTCACTCATGAAAAACCACCTCCTTTCGTATTGCAAATGCCTTC
>CAKVLT010000032.1 GCA_934757945.1 uncultured Bulleidia sp.
ACTTTGTCTCTTCCATCAGGAAGTGGATCATGAATTTCCTTAAACGGAGTACGCGAAGTGCCCAGCATTGTTCCACCGACTGTGAGGATGTTAGAAAAATCCTCTTCTGTCAGTAAATGGAATCTGGAATTGATCAATCCTTTGTATCCATCTTCAAACCCGTAAAACTCTACAGGTTCCTTGGCGTTATTCATGACACCTTTAAAGACCCCGCGCATAGCAGCATTTAAAGCCTGACAGTCACCACCACTTGTAAGCATTCCGATTCTTAGCATATGCAGTTCCTCCAGATAAAAGTAGGTTTATTTGTATTGTATACCTGCATCAGAATCAGTCGCAATATTTAGTGACTGTTTCAAGGGCAAGTTTCATCATCTGAGTGAAAGAAGTTTCTCTTTCTTCCGGAGTCGTTTCTTTGTGAGAAACAAAACTGTCAGAGATAGTTAAAAGACAGGCAGCATTTTTACCAAGGACTTTTGCATTTGAGAATAAAGCAAAGCTCTCCATTTCTACGGCAAGGCAATGATGGTTTTCCGTAACGTCTTTTAAGTACTCTTTGGATTCACGGTAGAAAACATCAGAGGAATGGATGATACCTTCATGAAGAGGAATATTCAGCTCTTTTGCAGCTTTTTCAATCTTTTCATTCAGGGAAGCAGATGGAGTCTGTACATCATCTGTATTTCCGCACTGTGTTTTTGCATAGGAACTTTCTGAATACGCACCTGTTGCAAGGACAACATCATAGAGGTCAAGATCAGGGGAATAGCCGCCTGCAGAACCGATACGGATGATATTATCCACATCGTATTCTTTATACAGTTCATAAGAGTAGATACCGATAGATGGCATACCCATGCCACTTGCCATAACTGTGACAGGCTTGCCGTTGTATGTTCCTGTATATCCGTTAATTCCGCGTACAGAGTTTACAAGTACAGAGTTTTCCAGGAAGTGTTCGGCAATAAATTTTGCGCGGAGAGGATCTCCTGGCATTAAGACATTTTTAGCGATGTCTTTCTTTTCAGCATTATTATGAGGTGTTGGCATTTTTTCTCCTTTCGGATCACATTTTAGATCCTTTTGCTCCTTTAGCACCATTTGCACTGTAATTAGATAATAGGTTTGTCTCGTAAGAGAATGTCATTCTGGATCTTCTTCTTTCTCTGTCCAGGGCAAGCTGTACAAGTTTATCCATTAACTGAGAGAAGGACAGACCTGTTGCTTCCCAGAGATAGAAAGCCAGAGATCCTGGAATGGTGTTGATTTCGTTGACATAGATATGGTGTGTTTCCGCATCCATTAAGAAGTCAATACGGCATACACCTGAACATCCCAGTACCTTGAAAGTTTCTTTTGCATATTTCTGAATCAATTCTGTTTCTTCTTCGGAAACAGGAGCAGGAAGTCTTCTTGCAGTAGACGCCATACCTGCTGACGTGGAACCGGAAGATTTGGAACCGGCTTTTCCTACTTTGCGCATATACTTTGTGTCAAAGTCCAGGAAGTTATCCGCATCATCGCCATTGGTAACTTCTTCCAGTATCGCTGTTTCCATATGGTAAGCATCGCCGAGAACAGAACAGTTGATTTCTCTTAAAGGATGTACGGCTTTTTCCGTGATGACCTTTTCATCATACTGACGTGTATTTTCGAAACATTCCAGATATTCCTCATCATTATGAGCGATGGCAATACCTACAGAAGAACCTGTTCTTGCCGGCTTTAAGATTACCGGATACATCAGTTTATGCACTTTCTTTAATACTTCTTCTTTATGGTCATCGATCTCATGACCATATACCCAGAACCATTCTGTCATAGGAAGGCCATTATCCTGCAGGATGTGCTTCATCAGGACTTTGTCCTGTCCTACAGCTGCTCCATACAGATCACATCCTGCGTAGGGAAGTTTCAGCATTTCCAGATATCCCTGAATGGTACCGTCTTCACCGTTTGTACCATGCATGACTGGGACTGCTACATCCACCACAGCTAATTCCTTCTTACCGAATAAAGTTGTTTTTACTGGCTGGATGACTACTTTATTGTCAATATTGACTAAAGTAACCTGAGGGTAATTTTTTTCAATGGCATTGAGATCTTTAAACTTTTCTATGTTGAAAAGATCTGGGGAATAATATATTTTTCTGCTTTTGGCAACATAAACAGGAAGAACGGTATATTTTTCTTTATCCATAGCCTCCATTGCCTGATGAGCAGAAATGATAGATACTTCATGCTCGACGGATTCACCGCCAAAAAACACAGCAACATTAAGTTTCATAAGAATACCTCCAAACCTATTATAACCATAATTGGGTGTCTCGTGTTAAAATACAACGTGAGGTGTATATGAAAAAAGGATTGGTTTTAGCAGGTGGCGGCACCAGAGGTGCCTATCAGGCAGGTGCTGTTCGAGCTTACAGACAATATGAAAAAAATGAATGGGATATTGTTGTGGGAACTTCAGTGGGATCTCTTAATGCGGCATTAATAGTACAGAAAGATTATGAGGCTCTGGATGAGCTGTATCAGAATCTGACAAGTGATCAGATTATTCAGGGGATTGTGCCGACAGAAATTGACAGAGATGTGTTGCTGAATCGTACAACGGAACTGAAAAAAGAGATAGTACAGTATGTAAAGGAAAGAGGCGTGGATATTACACCGTTTGAACAGACTGTCCACGCCATGTATACTCCGGAAAAATTTTTTCACAATGATGTGGATTTCGGGTGTATGGTAGCTACACATTTAAATCATTCTCCTGTGTATATTACAAAGAAGGAAATGAAAGAACATGGAGAAGACTGGCTGATTGCTTCAGCAAGCTGTTATCCTGCTTTTCCTATAAAAACCATAGATGGAAAAGACTATGTGGATGGCGGGTATTATGATAATTGCGCTATTGATTTTGCTTTAAAACTGGGAGCAGAAGAAGTGGATGTCATCGACCTTAACTGTGAACCAAATCATCCTGAATTTATTGAAAAGTCTAATATTGCCTATCAGTTTCCTCAGTCAGATACCGGAAACTTTTTACAGTTTGACCATGAAGTGGTAATGAGATTGTATACAAGAGGGTATAATGATGCCTGCAAGATGATGCATATTTATTCCGGATTGAAATATACTTTTGAAAAGACAAAACTGCCTGCTTCTTTTAAGGAGTGGTATATTGCTCTGGAAAGATTTGAGACAGGCATGTACAGAACTTCTCATTTCGTTAATTCCGCTTCAGTTATTACGGATATGCTGAAAAAACAGACACACAGAAATACATTGAGCGATGCACAGTATTTCTTCAGTATGCTGGATAACGTCATGGATTTGTTTGATTTTGATGAAACAATCGTGTATACATTACCGGAAGTAAAAAAACGTATACATCTTGCTTTGCAGGATGTATATGCTGAAAACTATGCTTACACACCTGCAGTTTCTATTAAAGATTTTATTAAATCTTTAGATAAACTCGGAAGAGTGAAATATTTTTTGCATGAAGATATTTTTCCGGATCATGTGCTATTGCCGGATACCGTAATGTACAGTGTTTATCCTTTGGAAAAAGCACTGGCAGATTTTATTTACTTATGCCTTGGAGGAAAACATGGAAAGAATTGCAAAGTTTGAAAAAGTGTCTGAAGAACAGTTTCTGAAAGACCTTAAGGATAAAACCCAATACAGCGAAAAGGAAATACAGGAAATTTATGCGGATATTCCATTGCCGAAACGAGCTACAAAATATTCTGCAGGATATGATTTCTTTCTTCCTTACGACATTTGTATGAAACCTGGTCAGTCTATGCTAATTCCTACAGGAATTCGTGCTAGAATAAGAGAGGACTATGTTCTGATGCTTTATCCAAGAAGTTCTCTTGGATTTAAATATCGTCTGCAGCTGAACAATACTGTAGGAGTGATTGATGCAGACTATTATAATGCAACAAACGAAGGACATATCTTCGCCAGAATCATCAATGATTCCAGAGAAGATAAGGAATTACTCCTGCATAAAGGAGATGCTTTTCTGCAGGGAATCTTTACATCTTTTGGTATTACGGAAGATGATGATGTGGAAGAAGAAAGAACAGGCGGTATAGGAAGTACAACAAAGAGGTAAATTATGGATACAATTGAAGAAAAAAAATATAAGTATTTTGAAACAGAACCAATTCCTGCACATATTCTTGAAAGAATGGAACATTGCAGAAAAAAACATATGGAAGTACCGGAGGAAACGTTAATCAAACGACCTTCACAGATTGCAGGTATCAGAGAAGCTGGCAGAATCAATACACTGGTTCTGGATGCTGTGGAAAAGGAAATTCATGAAGGCATGACAACACAGGATATTGATGATCTTGTAGCCAGAGTGACAAAAGAACTGGGAGGCATCTGTGCCCCTTTAAATTATGAAGGATTTCCTAAAAGTGTATGTACATCTATCAATGATGAAGTTTGTCATGGAATTCCTTCCAGATTAAAGAAACTTCATGATGGAGATATTATCAATGTGGACTGCACAACTATTAAAGACGGCTATTATGGTGATGCCAGCCGTATGTTTATGATTGGTAATGTCAGTGATAAAAGAAGAAAGCTTGTGGAAGAAACTAAAAACTGTCTGAAACTTGGTATGGAGGCATGTCAGCCATGGGCAACCGTAGGAGATATCGGTGCAGCCATTTCCAAATATGCCCGTACTCATGGCTACTCCGTAGTCAGAGAGTTGGGAGGACATGGAGTTGGGGTGGACTTCCATGAAGATCCATTTGTATGTCATGTGGCAAAAGCACATACGGGAATGGTTCTTGTACCTGGTATGGTATTGACCATCGAACCTATGATCAATGCCGGTAAGGCAGGTGTAGTTATCGATCCTTATAACGACTGGACGATTTATACAAAAGACCACAGTGACTCCGCACAATGGGAACACACACTTCTTGTGACGGAAGAAGGTCTGGAAATTCTTTCCTATTAAGCTTATGGAACAGGATATTTTACAGTGTGTATATACAAGGAGATCCTGCAGAAAGTTCAGACAGGAATCCTTGCATGATGAAGATATTGAAGTATTACAGAAAGCGGTGGAATGCGCACCAAGTTATCATAACGAACAGCCATGGTTTTTTGTGTTTATCCAAAACAGAGAGATTCTTTCCCAGATGGAAGAGTTAGGTGATGCAAAAGGACAGAGCCACGGAGCACCGCTTGTAGTGATAGGTTTTGCAAAGTTACAGGCACATTCTCCTGTTATGGATACTGCTCTGGCCTTTGCCAATATGCAGTATGCAGCAATGGCAAGAGGCCTTGGTACGTGTTTTTTACAGTATCCAGTAGATGTGTGTAATGCCAGACAATATCAGGAACTTCCTTCTGCTTTAGGTGTACCTGAAGGCTATATGTGTGTAGGGGCACTTGCCATAGGAAGAAAAGACATGGAGAATACAGAAGATAAAGATATACGCACCGATGTATTTTCCATGGTGTATTAGGAGTATATATGGTTAATCATTCTACTTATGTTATAGGACATAAACATCCGGATAGTGACTCTATCTGTGCAGCTATTACTTACAGTGATTTGCTGAACAGGACCGGCAAACAGGCAATTGCCTGCAGACAGGGTCCTTTAAATGAAGAAACGAAGTTTATACTGAAAAGATTTCATCAGGAAAACCCGCTGTTACTGACAGATGCCAGAGCACATCTGAGAGATATTGCACTCGATGAACCAACTATGATTCCACAGAATGAAACGGTACATCATGCCTGGCATATAATGTTGCAGACAAAAAACCGTTCTCTGTATGTACAGGATGCTAATGGAAACCTTGTGGGTATCTGCACTTCTTCCGATCTTTCATACGTGCGTATTCATAAAGATGCGGATCTTGTACAGCTGATGAGTACCTGCTCAATTGGTAATATTGCCAAAACAGTGGGAGGTAAGGTCGTCTTTGCGCCAGAGCGTTTCCATTCCAATGGGAATGTGCATATTATTTCTCTGGATGGAACGGAAGCTTTGTTATATAACCTGAAAAATGGTATTTCTATTTTATCTGGTGGAGAAGAAAAACAGGCCATGCTGGTAGATGAAAAGGCGGCATGTATCGTCTTAACCTGTGGTACACATGCTTCTGAAGCAATTCTTGAAAAAGCAAAGAATAATCACGTGGCGATTATTGAAACGGATAAAGACACCATGCATACCGCCAGAGTTATCACAGAAAGCTACAGTGTGGAAGAAGTGATGACAAGAGATCTCATTACGTATAATGAGTCGGAATTTGTGGAAGACGTAGCTGCAAAAATGATTAAAAGCCGTGTACGTTCTTACCCTGTAGTGGATGATGATGGTAATGTTGTAGGTGGTGTATCCCGTTACCATACAAGAAACTATGAAAAACGAAAGTTCGTTCTGGTAGACCACAGTGCTCTCAATCAGACTGTGAATCATATTGAAAATGCGGATATTGTCGCAATTATTGATCATCATCATATTGGTGGTATCACTACTGATCAGCCTGTGCTGTACAGAAACCAGAGGCTGGGTTCCACTTGTACAATTATTGCGGATATGTATCAGGAAAACGGTATTTTACCAGATAAAGATATGGCCGGATTATTGTTAAGTGCTATTCTGTCCGATACTTTGAATTTTAAGAGTACTACTACAACTTCTCAGGATCATACAACAGCCAAATGGCTTGCAAAGATTGCCGGTATAGAAGATATTGATGCCTATGCAAGAGAAATGCTGAGTGCCTCTGTTTCTTTGAAAGATTCTACTCCGCATGAAATTCTGTACAGAGACTTGAAAACCTATCAGATTGGAAAATACAGTTTTGCCATAGGACAGACAAACTATTCCCATATGGAGGAAGTGCAGAAAATTCTTCCGGAATTCAAGGAGAATCTTCAGAAGGAACAGGCAAGTAATGGCCTGGATATTCTGGTAATGTTGTTTACAGATGTGATGGGAGGAGGTTCTTTATTCGTATATTACGGACCTCTGTCGTATGTACTTGGTGATATTTTAGAAACACAGTTTGATGATCATTCCGGATTTGATACACGCATCATCTCACGTAAACAGCAGTTGATGCCAAAACTGTCTGAGATCATGAAAGACATTTGATAAGAAGCACTAAGACGTGCTTCTTATTTTGTGTATAATACCTACATACTGAAGGAGAAAAAATGTTAGATGTTTGTTTGCTGGGGACTGGAGGAACCGTCCCTTTACCAAATAGAGCTTTGACAGCTTGTTTATTGAACTATAAAGGAAAACAGGTATTGATTGACTGCGGGGAAGGTACCCAGGTCGCATTACATAAAGAAGGTATTTCCTGTAAACATATAGATACCATTCTTCTGACACATTATCATGCGGATCACACAGCAGGTCTTCCTGGTTTATTGCTTTCCATGGCAAAGTCAGACAGGACAGAACCAGTGGAAATCGTAGGACCGAAGAATCTGAAAGAAATCATACAGGGAGTTTTACTGCTGGCAAGATATATTCCTTTTGAAATCAGATACAGAGAACTGGCAGAAAAAGAGGAAGTACTGGATATTGCAGGGCTAAAGATTACTGCCTTTGCGGTCAAACATAAAGTTCCTTGTTATGGATACAGTATCTATGCTGAAAGACTGCCTGTGTTTGACAGGGAAAAGGCGGAACGAAATCAGGTGCCGTTAAAATGCTGGAATATTCTTCAAAAAGGAGAATCCGTAGAACTGGATGGCATTCTGTATACACCTGACATGGTACTTGGTAAAGAAAGAAAAGGACTGAAAGTTGTGTACTGTACTGATACAAGGCCTGTACCTTTACTTGAAAAATATGTGCAGGATGCAGATTTGTATATTGGTGAGGGTATGTATGGAGATGAGGAAAAACTGGAAAAAGCCAGATTGAACTACCACAGTATGATGAGTGAGACAGCTAAGCTGGCAAGTAATGGAAATGTAAAAGAACTCTGGCTGACACATTATTCTCCTTCTATGCCGTATCCTGAAGAATATGCTGAAAAGATCAAAGCTATTTTCCCATGTGCAGTAATTTGTAAAGACGGACAAAGAAGGGATATGAAGTATCCGGAAGAATAAAAAAAGTGTGCTCGATGGGAATCGAACCCACAACCTTTTGATTCGGAATCAAATGCGCTATCCAATTGCGCCACGAACACAAGTATAATTATTGTACCATAAAGGAGTGATGAAATCATGAATATAGAGACTATTAAGCTGATTGTATGTGATGTGGACGGAACAATTCTGCCTGCAGGTAAGAATTCATTATCTTTACGCACCGTAGAAGCTTTTCATAAAGCAAAACAAAACGGATATACCATTCTTATATGTACAGGAAGGCATTATACATTAATTCCTGAAAGTTTCTTTAAAGATCTGGATATGGATGTTATAGGAACCATTAACGGAGCGTGTCTGGTCAAAAGAGACGGTACAGTTATTGAAAAACATCCTATGTCCAAAGAAACCATGGAAGCTATCGCTGACATGTGTAAGGAAACTGGGACAGGACTTGGATTTAAATTTGAAGATGCGATTGTTACCTATGCCAACTATGATCTTTTTATTCGTGAATATGCGCATAATGATCATGAACGCTCATTGATTATCAATGATGATGCGACATGTTCTCATCATGAAAAATATGGATACCCATTAGGTACATTTATTATTGGAGAGTATGAAAAATTACTGCCTTATGTTTCTTCCATGCCAGATCTTGTGTTTGCCGGGTCTTTCAGAAAGGGATTTGATGTATTCTTGAAAGATATCAATAAAACTACAGCTATTGAAAGAGTATTAAAAGATCATGGATGGACGTGGGACAATGTCATTGCTTTTGGCGATGCTGGAAATGATACATGCATGATTGAAAAAGCAAAGATTGGTGTGGCAATGAAGAATGCCAGAGATGATGTACAGAAGTATGCAGATATACTGGCAGACAGCTGTGAAAATGATGGCGTTGCCAAGATGCTTGAACAATTACATATTGCATAAAAAACAAGGATTACTCGAAGAAAGAGTAATCCTTGTCTTGTATATCCTGTATACGATGTTTTTTATTTGTAAGAGGATCTTTGAATGTGATTTCATTTGCCCATAATCCCATTTTCGAAAAGTGTTTTGAAGGATGACCGTACAGTGGATCATTGACGATGGGATATTCATGATGAGACAGGTGAACACGAATCTGATGAGTTCTTCCTGTTAATAATGTACATTGCAACAACTGAAATCCATTTTTATATGTCAGTGCTTCTACAGTTGTGGAAGCTGTTTTTCCGGTTGGAGAAACACGGTACACATTAGAACGATGTCTGTCTTTTCCTATAGAATCATTACATGTAAAAACTGTATGAGGTTTTAAAGGGGCACCATTTGTGATGGCAAGATATTTTCTGGATATCTTTTTGGAAGCAAGCTGCTGATCCAGCCATGGCTGAAAAAAAGGTATCTTACTGTACAGAAGAAGCCCGGTCGTATCCACATCCAGTCTGTGTACAGGTCGTATGGGAAAGTGGTATCCCTCATCTATTGCCCATCTTGCCACCTGTGCATTCAGACAGTTGGTATCCTGTTTTTCTGTATGGATGGGAATGCCGGCTTCTTTATGCACTACAAAAACAAATGTGTTTTCATAAATGACTGTACAGGGAGTCTCAGAAGGACTCCAGTCAATGTCTTCTTCAGGTAACAGTATTGTTAAGACATCCTCTTTCTGAAACACACGGGTATCCTGCTTGACAGGGGCATTCTGAATCAGAATACGATTTTCCATCATGTATCTGTACCGTGTGGATTTTGAAATACAGTATTCTTCAAAGAAAGAAGAAAGTGGTTTATGCAGAAAACGTGCATCAATAAAGATATCAAGACGGTTATTCTGTAACTGGTACTTCATATTTTTTAGCTTTCTTTCCGGACTTTACACCGTTTCGTGACAAGACCGTAATACTTTCAATGTGTGGTGTATTTGGAAACAGGTCGTAAGGAATAACTGTCAGCACCTGGTAGTTTTTCTTTAGTACCTTCAGATTTCTTGCAAGTGTTGCAGGGTTGCAGGATACATAAATAATCTTTTCGATGGAGGAAGACAGAATTGTTTCAAGCATGGCATCATCCATACCGGAACGAGGAGGGTCAACAAGCAGTGTATTGACATTTGTCTTTTGCAGCACTTTCCGTAATCCTTCAGCCGCATCATCAAGAATATATTCTACGTTTTCTATGTGGTTTTCTTCTGCAATTACTTTTGCATTTTCAATAGCTTCCGGAATAGATTCAATACCAATGACATGCTGGGCTTTCTTACTTGCAAGTAAGGACATTAAACCAATACCACAATAGGCTTCAACAAGTGTTTCACATGGGTCTACTTTACTGATAACCATAGAATAGAGTTCTTTTGCCATTTCTGTATTTAACTGCAGGAAAGATCTTGGAGAGAGGGAGATGGAGAAATCATCCCATGTGGTTTGAAGTGTTTCCTCACCTTTTAACAGTCTGACTTTACTTCCAAAGATATCTACACCTTTTCTCTGTGTGTTGATGGACTGGAATACAGACTGTACGGAATCTATGGCATAGATTTCTTCAATCAGCTTTTCGCTTAAAGTATCTTTGCCTGTAATTAAAGTACACTGACTCTGATTGTCAATGGTACGGATGACAAGATAACGAAGACCTTTCATTTTTCTTGCGTCATACACAGGAAAGTGCGCTTTGTTTAAGACTTTCAGGATATTGGAACGTACCTCTTCCAGCTGTTTATCCTGTACAAGACATTTGTCCATTGGCTTGAAATGATTGGTGCCAGCTTCATACAGACCACATGTCAGTCTGTGATGGCTTTCCTGTACAGGCATCTTGCATTGGTTACGGTACCCTTTTGTTACTCTGTTGGTATGCACTTCTCGAACAAGTTCCTTACGTATATGTGCATATTTATATAAAGCTTCCGTCAGCAGTGTTTTTTTGTAATAACACTGTGATTTGTAGTTGAGGATTCCAAGAGCACATCCGCCACATTCTTTCTGATGTTTACACTGTGGGGAAATGCGATCTTTACTTGCCTCAATAATGTGTGAAGCAGAGCCTTTGGCATACGTCGAATTTTCTTCCGTAACATATACATCAACGTACTCCTTTGGAAGAGCACCACTGACAAAGATTGGTTTTTTATTCAGGTAACCAATGCCTTCACCATTGATTCCCATTTTTACTATATTAATTTTTTCCATATATATTCACTCCCGGGCATGCACAATTATACTAGAAACTCAGAAGTTAACATCAAAGAAATGTTATGGAATAGCAAAAAAAAGAAGGAATACATTTGCAATCGCTTTCAATACATTCTAGAATAAAGGTAGCGAAAACGCGGGAAGGAAAGTAATCATAATGAAAAAATTACTAAAAGCATCTCTTGCAGGAGTGATGAGCTTATCCTTAGTAGCATGTGGTGGCTCTGATTCTGATGCAAACAAGGGCTCTGATGCTGATAAATCGGCATCAGACATGAAGGTGGCAATGATCACTGACTATGGTGACATTACTGACCAGTCTTTTAACCAGACAACTTACGAAAGTGCAAAGGCATGGAGTGAAAAGAACGGTGTGGAATTCAACTATTACAAACCGGCAAGTGACTCTGATGCAGACAGAGAATCTTCTATCGAAAAGGCTATTGAAGAAGGTTACAACGTTATCGTTATGCCTGGATATGCATTTGCAAAGAGCGTAGTTGATGAAGCTGGTACATATCCTGACACAAAGTTTGTAGCATTGGATGTATCTCAGTTTGATCTGGATTCCGCTTCCGGAAAAACTGACTGGCAGAGTGATAATGTATTCTGTGCAGTATATCAGGAAGAAATTGCCGGCTACATGGCTGGTGTAGTAGCTGTTAAGTTGGGTTACAAGAAGTTAGGTTTCTTAGGTGGTATGGCAGTACCTGCAGTTATCCGTTATGGATATGGTTTCGTTCAGGGCGCTAACGCTGCTGCTGACGAAATGGGCGTAAAAGATCTTGAAATCAAATATGCATATGGTAACCAGTTCTTTGGTGATGCGGATATTACAGCTCGTATGGACACATGGTATGGTGGCGGAACAGAATTAGTATTTGCTTGTGGTGGTGCTATTTATACATCTGCTGCTGAAGCTGCTGTTAAGACAAACGGAAAAGTTATCGGTGTTGACGTTGACCAGGCTCCTACAATTGATGGTAAATACGGTGAAGGTTTAACAGTTACTTCTGCTATGAAGGGCCTTGCTGCAACTGTAGAAACATTATTGACTGCTATTCATGATGGTAAATGGGACGAATACAGTGGCAAGCTGATGAACCTCGGTCTTGTTTCTGAAAACCCAGAAGAAAACTATGTTCAGTTACCATCCAGCACACAGTTTGGTGATAATTTCACAGAAGATGATTACAAGGCACTTGTAGCTGATATCTACAATGGCAAGATCAAGATTGATAATGCAGTAGATACAGATATGTCCACAGTTGCTCACGTAGAATTTGAAGGCAATATCAAGTAATTGACATGTTTGGGAAGATAAGAGAAATCTTATCTTCTTTTTTTTGTGATTTCCCCTATAATGTTAGTAGTAAACAGGAAAAAATATGCCATCCAAAATAGTAAAATCATGTGTTATACCTGTCATGGTCTCTTTGTGTACAGCCTGTGCTTCAGATACTGTTGTGCAATCTGATAAAGAACCTGCAGGTATTTTACAAACGGTGATATGGGCCATAGAGCCTTCTTTAGAATATGAAGATATAGATAATGTGATACAGGGATATTACAGACAGCCTTCCAGAGCACGCTGGTATCTTGAAATGACAGGATATTCTTCCTCCTGGCAGAATCATACATCGGATATTGTCAATGCTGAGTATCCTTCAAATATGTTTACCTGTACCTTAAATGGCAGGTATGGCATCCTGAATGATGAAGGCAAAATGATCCTTGATGGTATAGAGCCTTTACAGAGTTATACAGGGGAAAAGAATCCGCTTGAGGCAAAGGAATATTATTCTTATGTAGTGAAACAAAATGGTGTGCTTTATCAGCTAGATCAGGATATGACTGCAGGTGAAGAAATAACCCATGGTATGATGGCAGGGGATTATCCGTTTCATCCGTTTGTGATGCATCAGGAAGCGTTTGTCTATAACATATATATGTATGATGATGAGTCTTTCGTCAAACCATTTAAAGAGGTGGATTTATCGTATATGAATCTTCCGGATATATGTTATGTGCCAATAGTGGACAGCTGTACGAATTATGTGGATGATGTCTGGACAGGTATGGCAAAAATGGATAAAGATGGTAACATTTTACATATTTACGATTATGTACCTTGCAATGGTATACAAAATACAGATACTCTTGTAAATGGATATTATGTGACTGCTCATAAACCTGTGGATATTACCTGCATGACGGATATGCAACCAAAGGATATTGCATATAAAGACATTGTCAGTCTTGAAACAGGTGAAATTATCAATGCAGAACCGTATCAGGATGTACTGTGGTTTGAAGATGGCTATTGTCCTGTCAAGAAAGACGGTAAATGGGGATTTATTGATGAAACTGGTACAGAAGTGACGGAGTTTATCTTTGAAGATGTGACAGCTCTTTATCAGGGAAAATCCTATGTAAAATATACTGGCAGATATGGATTGCTGGATGTGGTAGGGACCTTAAAGAAAGGAACAGAGATTTCTTCGTCCACCTGTAAAGTGTAAAAATAAAGTGCAAATATATATGAAAATAGAATAAAATAATTCATAAGAAAATGGAGGAGTTATTATGGAAAATTCAGTACCTTATGCAATAGAAATGTTGCATATCACCAAACGTTTTCCAAATATTGTAGCAAATGATGATATTACTCTGCAGGTAAAACCCGGAGAAATTCATGCGTTACTGGGAGAAAATGGTGCAGGTAAATCCACGTTGATGTCCGTTCTTTTTGGCTTGTATCAGGCAGAAGAAGGAAAAATCTGCATTAACGGGAAAGAGGTATCTATCAAAAATCCTAATGATGCTAATGCATTAGGTATCGGTATGGTTCATCAGCATTTTAAACTGGTACAGTGCTTTTCAGTGCTGGAAAATATCATTCTTGGTGTTGAAGAAACAAAGAATGGAATTTTACAGACAAAGAGTGCACGTGAAAAGGTTACGGAATTAAGTCAACGATATGGTCTGCATGTTGATCTTGATGCAAAAATCGAAGATATCTCTGTTGGTATGCAGCAAAGAACAGAGATATTAAAAATGTTATTCAGAGATAATGATATTCTGATTTTTGATGAACCAACTGCTGTATTGACTCCTCAGGAAATTGAAGAATTGATGCAGATTATGAAGAATCTTGCATCAGAAGGAAAATCCATTTTGTTTATTTCGCATAAATTGAATGAAATCATGGAAGTAGCTGATAAAATCACAGTTTTAAGAAGAGGTAAATGTATTGGTACCGTAGATGCTTCAACAACGACTGTGAAGGAACTTTCGAGAATGATGGTTGGAAGAGATGTACAGCTTGTTGTGCAGAAAGAAGAAGCCAGACCATCTGATGTTGTGCTGGAAGTGAAGGATCTTGTTGTAAAATCCAGGCTTCATCATAAGAATGCGGTCGATCATGTCAGCTTTAAAGTGCGTAAAGGCGAAATCGTCTGTATTGCCGGGATTGATGGAAATGGTCAGACAGAGCTTGTATATGGTATTACAGGTCTGGATGCTGTGGAAAGCGGACAGGTATTCATGGATGGGGAAGATGTCACAAAGAAATCTATCCGTGAGAAGAATTCCAAAATGTCTCATATCCCTGAAGACAGATTAAAACATGGTCTTGTACAGGATTATTCCATTGCCTATAACATGGTACTGCAAAGATACTTTGAACACGAATTTACGAATAAAGCAGGATTCTTAAAGAAAAAGAATATTCATGAGTATTCAGATAAACTGATTGAAGAATATGATGTGCGTTGTTCCAGTGGTTCTGATACCATTACAAGACAGATGTCCGGTGGTAACCAGCAGAAAGTGATTGTTGCACGTGAAATGGACAGAAATCATGAATTGCTGATAGCTGTACAGCCGACCAGAGGTCTTGATGTAGGTGCTATTGAATTTATTCATTCTGAAATTGTTAAAAGAAGAGATAAGGGAGATGCTGTATTGCTGGTTTCTTTGGAACTGGAAGAAGTCATGAATCTGTCTGACAGAATTCTTGTGATGTATGAAGGCAGAATTGTCGGTGATCTGGATCCTAAAAAAACTACAGTGGAAGAACTGGGCTTATATATGTCCGGTGCAAAACGTAATGTGACTGAGGAGGATAAAGCATGAAAAAGAAATCATTTTTTCAAAACTCTGCAGTACAGACCATAGTTACTTCATTGATTTGTATTTTGGCAGGGGTATTGATCAGTTATATAGTATTGCTGATTATTGCACCTCATGGAGCCACACAGGCAATTATCACCATTATTTTGAATTTCCTGACACGTACCGGTGCACCAGCTCAGATGAAAGCTCTGGGAAATACTCTGGTAAAGACAGCTCCATTGTTAATGTGTGCATTAAGTGTCTGTTTCTGTTATAAAGTTGGTTTATTCAATATCGGAGCTGCTGGGCAGTATGTGGCAGGGGCAGGTGCTTCTCTTGTGGGTGCTTTGATATTTCATCTGCCATGGTATGTATGCCTTATCATGGCGGCTATCGCAGGTGCAATACTTGGTGTGATTACGGGTGCTTTGAAAGCTTACAGAAATGTAAATGAAGTTATTTCAGGTATCATGTTAAACTGGATTACTTTATATCTTGTAAATACTGTCTTATCTCAGCCTGCTTCCAAGGATTTGGCAAGCCCGTATACTGTTGATATCCATTCTGTAAATCCATCCGGATTGATTCCTTCTATGGGTCTGGGTGCACTTTTTGCTAATAACAGAAATGTGACAATTGCTATTCCGTTAGCGATTGTTATCGCCATTTTGTTATGGGTGGTGCTGACCAAAACAAAATTTGGATATGAACTGATTGCGACAGGTTACAGTAAAGAAGCTGCGAAGTATTCCGGTATGAAGGAAAAGCAGAATATTTTAAAGACACTGGCTATCGGTGGTGCACTGGCTGGAATCGGTGCAAGTTTCCTGTTCTTATCAGGGTATATGAAGTGGGAAACAACACAGTCTTCAGTACCTGCAATGGGATTTAATGGCATTGCCGCAACATTCCTCGGTGGTTTGCATCCAATCGGAACAATCTTTGCGTCATTCTTTATTCAAAACGTACTGGATGGAGGTGCTCTGATTGACCGTATGCTGTATCCATCGCAGATTTCTGATATGATGTTCGGTATCATTATTTACGGAAGTGCCTTTGTATTATTTACAAAGAATCTGATGAACAGACGTCAGACAAAGGTAACAAAGTCCAAAAAGAAGGAAGGTGAACAGGCATGATCTTACTATTACAATATACTTTGATATTTGCTTCAGTATTATCACTTGTTGCACTGGGTGGATGCTTCTCAGAGCATTCCGGTATCATCAACCTGGGACTTGAAGGAATCATGGTTATGGGTGCCCTTGGAGGTGCTATGGCAATGAATATTCTTTCCTCCTGTAACAATGCCTTTATCATGGTAGTTACAGTGTGCCTGTTTGCTGTTGCCTTCGGAGTACTGTATTCCTTACTTCTTGGTGTGGCTAGTATTCACTGTAATGCCGATCAGACTCTGGTCGGAACAGCTATGAATATGCTGGCAACTGCTCTTGCTGCCATTGTGGCAAGAGGATATAACTCTTCTAAAAATTCTCAGGATGTATCTACAATTCTGGCATATGTAAATCAGAAAAAAGCATTTATTGTCAAACTTGGCAGTTTTGAATTCAGCTGGTTTATGTTAATTGCTGCTGTAGCGTTAATTATAGGATTTGTGTTATTGTATAAAACAAGATTTGGTTTGAGACTGCGGGCCTGTGGTGAAAACCCTCAGGCAGCTGACTCTGTAGGTATTAACGTGTATAAGATGCGCTGGTGGGGTGTCATTATCTCCGGTATTTTAGGCGGACTTGGAGGTATTACCTATATTACAGCAGGTGTATCTGAATGGAAGTTTGAAGTAGGTGTTGCAGGTTTTGGTTTCCTTGCTCTTGCAGTAATGATTTTTGGCCAGTGGAAACCACATAAGATTGCATTGACTGCTTTATTGTTTGGATTCTTCAGAGCCTTAAGTAATGTATATACAGGTATTGGATTCTTTGCAGCTCTGCATTTGCCGGGAACTGTTTACAACATGATGCCATATATTATTTCTCTGGTAGTGCTGGCATTGACACCACAGAATTCCGCGGCACCTAAGGCGGAAGGTATACCATACGAAAAAGGACACAGAGGATAAAGTATTCATAAACTACGCATTGACAGGAATTGTGCATGTCACACAGTTCCTGTTTTTTTGATGATTGAGTATGTGGTACAATGCTGTTGGAGAAAACTTATGAAACAACAACGTATATATGCAAAAGCAATAGTAACCAAAAAACAGGCAAATCGTATCCATGACGGACACCCGTGGGTATATGAAGATGAAATAGTTTCTATAGATGAGAATCTTGAAAATGGCAGTATTGTAGATGTCTTTGGGATGAAAGATAATTATCTTGGTACAGGTTTTTTATCCCTGCATTCCAAGATACGTATCCGTATTCTGACATCTAATGCAAATGATAAAATTGATGAAGCATTCTTTGCAAGACGTATTCAATATGCATTGCAATATCGCAAAGAAGTCATGAAAGACGATTTTAAGGCATGCAGACTGGTACATGGAGAAAGTGATGGATTACCAGGTCTGACAATTGACAGATATGACACTATTCTTGTCAGTGAAGTGGATTCTTTTGGGTGTGAAAAGTATAAAGACTGTATTTATGATGCGTTATTACTGCAACTGGAACAGATGGGGGAAGTAATAGAAGGCATCTATGAAAGAAATGAAGGAGAACTTCGTAAGAAAGAAGGTCTTTTACAATATAAGGGATGGTATGGAGATAAACATCCTGCCAGTACTGTAACGGAAATCAAAGAAAATGATATATATTTTGAGGTCGATGTTGAAAACGGTCAGAAGACAGGGTTCTTCCTGGATCAGAAATATAACCGTAAAGCAGTAAGAGCATTGAGTGAAGGAAAAACGATTCTGGATTGCTGTACACATACAGGTAGCTTTGCCTTAAATGCTGCTATGGGTAATGCAAAAAAAGGAGTGGCACTGGATATCAGTGAAACAGCACTGGAAACTGCCAGAAGAAACGCAATACGTAATCATCTTGAAGATAAAGTGGAATTTATTCAGGGAGATGTGTTTGAAGAACTGGAAAAAGTCAGAAGAGAACATATCTTCTACGACTTTATTATTCTGGATCCTCCTGCATTTACAAAGAGCAGAAGAACATTCCTGCAGGCATATCAGGGGTATAAAAAAATTAATGCTCAGGCTATGAAGATTTTACCTCGCGGAGGATACCTCGCCACAAACTCCTGTTCGCATTTTATGCCTGTGGAAAAGTTTAAAGAGATGCTAAAAGATGCCGCAAAAGAGGCTGGTGTTCAGGTCAGAATAGTAGAAGAAAGACATGCTTCGCCGGATCATCCGGTACTGGTTTCGGTAAGTGAAACAGATTATTTAAAATACTTTCTGGTACAGATTATATAAGAAGGTGAGTATATGCTGGTGATTAAAGATATTGACACACAAAAAGGTACTGTCATTGTTGCAGATGAAGCAAAATCCACATTTACTACATATCCATTATCCTGTTTCCGTTTTTCACCATCCGTGGGAGATGTAGTAAAAGTATATACTTCCTCTACTTCTTCTGATGTGTTTGTGGAAAAAGAGGGGAATACCATTGATTCCACTTTTGAAGAAGAGAAACAAACAGGAACAAGGCAGATTAATAAATGGGTATATCTTCTGCTTGCTCTTGTGTTTGGTATTTTCGGTTTTCAGTATTTCTATGCCGGTGATATTGCAAGAGGCAGAAAATATATTCTGATGACAGTATTACTGGGATGGACAGGAATTATACCTATTGCATTGTATATATGCTCTGTGATAGACGGATGTGCTGTAGTGAGTAAACCTGCCGATGCGCATGGGTTTCTCTTATGAAGCGTAACATGTGAAAAAATACTGAATTTGTGATATGATTAACGTATCGAAAGAAGGTGAAATCATGGCACAAAAATTGTATAAAAAGGGAGATTTGTTAGTTTATCGAAGAGAAGTCTGCAGAGTTATACGTATCGCTA
>CAKVLT010000033.1 GCA_934757945.1 uncultured Bulleidia sp.
TTGTTGAAAAAATACATTTACGGCATCTGTTAAAGTTAAACCATTTTTCGCAAAAACTTCTTCTAATTCACTTTTTATTTCTGAATTCATACGGATTCTAAATACATCATCTTTTTGGGCATTGATTACGTTATGCATAATTAACACTTCCTTCTGTATATAAATTATAATCAGTTCCAGAAAAATATCAATATATGTAGCAACAATGTAACCACAAAATCACAATTCCATCATTTCTCTTAGAATCCTGTCAGACAGGTTGATTGTTCCTGCAAGTACTAACATATTGAAAATGAGCTCTCCAATATAACTCCAAATCATTGTGACAGCTGACTTGTACAATACCAAAGCCAAGAAGAAGCCTACCGATGGCACGAATCATTCCAAACATGAAATCACTGAAATTGTTTATTACAGCAACAGGATCTTCTGCAGCATAAACTGGTGTGATGAAAGCATTCATTGTTGGGAATATCAAGAATACCATTGCAGGCATATATCATGGAGTAAGAAAGATGAATCTGCCTTTGTTTTTCGCAGAGCAAGAATACAGGTTTAATCATAGAAATACAGGAAACCAAGTAATGCTCAAAGTACAAGAATATATATCTTTATCTCACACTATAACCAGAAAGCAAATATCTTTTGCTTTAGATACAGCTTTTCTTATGTTTTCTAATTAGTGAATCAGATGGTCAGTTATAAAACAAAAAAAGAAATCTCACAATACTGTGAAATTCCTCTTGTATGTGTTTACTTACTTGCCTGTTCCAGACAGTTAGCTACAGCATCCATAATACGATTGGATGTTAATGTTGCTCCACTGACTGTATCTACATCAGGGCTGTTGTTTTCAACAATTCTTGCAGGAACCTGTTCCTGAGCATCCGTTGTAAAGCTGGATTCATGAGCTTCCAGTACTTCTACCTTACTGATCTTGCCATCAGCGATAGTGACACCAACTGTCAGATCACCTTCCTGACCTTCAACAGTAGCTGTATATTCACCATCTTTAAGATCCTTGCTCATATCGAATCTTGTTTCTGCGTTGTCACTACCCTTGAACATATCTTCAGTAATGACTGTCTGAGGTGTCTTTAATGTATAGCCTGTTCCAAGTTCTTCACTCATCACATTTCTTGCGGCAATTCTTCCAAATACAATAGGTCCCATGATACCTGTACCACCGGATACAAATTTACCCCAGATACCACCTGTACATTCACCAGCAGCATATAAGCCAGGAATGACATTACCTTCTGTATCTAAAACCTGTCCCTTAGTATTAATCTGTACACCACCTAATGTCATAACACATAATGCTTTTAAAGCCACTGCATAATACTTATCGCCTTCTACCTTATTAATAGCCATGTTATACGTATTTAAGCTGTCATCAGTAAACTTTCTTCCGAATTCATCTGTTGTCTTTGTTTTAACACATTCATTGTACTTTTCGATTGTGCTCTTTAAGTTATCTGCAGGAACACCAATCTTTTCAGCCAGTTCTTCAACAGAATCTGCAGAAACCACATACTGGTTGTACGGCTTGCCTGGAGCGTAAAAGAAACTCCAGAATACAGAAGCGTTTAACGCCTCAGCATCAGCAATGATCTTATCTGTGAAAATATCATACTGAATTGCATTTGTCTGTTCTTCAAGAGCTGTTTCACGTATATCTACTTCAGCTTCTGTTTCATCAACGAAACGATTACCTTCCTGGTTAACACAGATACCACCAGTCTTCCATAAATAGGTTGCAGCAATCTTACCAGGACCATTACCTGTATCTAATCCCATTGGGAATGTAGGTACATAACTCATCCATTCTTCATTGATGTTTGCACCAACTTCCTGCATCATGTAAATACCATAACCATCTGCAGTGCTTGCGCCACCTGGCAGATAATGAGAACCGTTCTTTGTGTATGCACCTAACATTGTGGAGTTACCACTGTATCCACCTGTTGTCATGATGACACCTTTGTTTGCTGTATAGGAAACTGTCTTACCTTCACCATTCTTAGCGATTACTGTCAGTACTTGACCTTCTTCATTAGCCACAAGCTGTTCAGCTGTTGTCTGGAAATCAATTGTAATCTGATCAAGTTTAGCTACTTCAGCGTCCAGAATTTCATGAGCAGCACATTTGTACTTTTCACTGTCATCCGGACTTGCCTTATAAGTTCTCTTTACAGAATATAAAGCATGTTCAGGCGCAAAGACACTCTTTGTACCTGTGGCACGGTCAACAGAGAACTTATTGTCACTTAAACCGTTATCCCATAGCCACTGAATGGCATCCACATCTTCATCCACGAATTCACGAATTAATTCTTCATCACCTTTTTGTGCACCATTCTTCAAGATATCCTGTACAAAAGATTCTTTTGTATCTTCAATACCATCAAGTTCCTGAATAATGGTTTCCGCACCGGACATGGAACCACTGGTGTAATTCATGGAACCACCTGTTACGCTTGTCTTTTCCAAAACAAGAACACTTTCAGCACCGTTATTGACTGCTTCAATAGCCGCACTCAATCCACCGCCTCCGGCACCGACGATGACAACATCAGCTGTTTTTTCTTCATCTACATGAATTGGTTCAGGTGTAGATGTTGCTGTAGCCCCACCCTTGGTATTGCTAGAACATCCAACAAGACCACTGGCCAAGGCAATAGACAAAATACTGCATACAAGTTTTTTCATTGTATTTTCCTCCCTGTGAAATAATTATCATGTTTTGTCAGTGGATTCACAATATCGCCTTCAATCCAAAAGCTTATATGTATCGATACAAATATGCTACAATTAATGCATGGAAAACGTACTTATTTACAAAAGAGTGGTTCAGGAAGATGAAGTCTCCAGAATTGTAGAAGCTTTGCATATGCACCCATACCTGTTCTCTTTAAATACTGCAAAAGATCATTTCAAAGTCGGTCCATTGTCCTTGGTCTCCAACAGAATTGTCATTGGCGTCTCAGGTTCCTTTCTCATTCATTATCTGAATTCCTCTTTTCTTTTGGAAAGTGGGGATTATCTGTACCTTCCTTCCACTGCTTTACTCTACTTTGAAAGCTGTGAGAAGAACAGTTCCATTGTCAGTATCGATTATGAAGCTGATGAACTGCATTTCACAGATGACATGTACCAGGCAATAGAAAATGAAGCCATCTTCATTAAAGCACTTTTTAAAGACGACTATTACTTCCAGCAGTTTCAAAGAGTCAATTCTGCTGTAACCAATAAAGTCACAGGCAACTACATTCTGGTACGCACCGTTCTGGAAAAGATTAAAATGATGGAAATTGATTACCGTTTCCATCATGGAGAAAACATCTTTACCTATAAAGATAAAATCACCCAGAAAGAGAAAGTATGCCGCAAATGCATGGAGTATATAGATGAGCATATTGCCTGTAAAATCACCATAGAAAAAATGGCAGCGTATTGCCATTATACCCCTAATTACATCTATAAATCTTTCGCTGAATGTTTATCCTGCAGTACTCAGCATTACATTTTGACAAGACGTCTGTATCTTGGATTAAAACAGTTACGCTTAACTAAAGATACTGTCAAAAAGATTTCACAGGATGTTGGTTTCAGCAGTGAATACCATTTCTCCAATGCCTTCAAGAAAGAATTTGGTATTGCCCCAGCAAAATACAGGAAACATTTCCAGGCGCAATAAGCAAAAAAAGGAATAGATATTGTACCTATTCCTTTTCTAATACCTTTTGTAATTGTGCCACACTGTCCACGATGGTACTCGCCCCTGCCTGTTGCAGAAAGTCTCTGTTTCTGTACCCATAAGCCACACTGATACAGTCAATACCTGCATTTTTTGCGGTTTCTATATCCACTTCGCTGTCTCCGATATAGACCGCTTCCTGTTTATCGCTATAAAAATAACGTAATACTTCCAGTACACTGTCAGGTGCAGGTTTCCTTCTTACTGTCCTCTTTTCACCCACACTGTACTCTATAAGATTGTGAAAATAAATATCTGTCAATGTCTTTACCGCATTGTCTGCCTTATTGGACACAATAGCAGTATGGATACCCTCATCTTTTAACTTCTCCAGTAATGGCAAGATACCAGGATAAGGTTCCGTATGATCATTACAGTGCGCGCTGTAATACTCCATACAGTACTGAAAAACATCCTCTGTTGTCTTTTCATCTGTACCAGAAGGTACACTGAGCTCTACAAGTCTTTGAATACCATTGCCCACAAAACTTTGTATTTCTGCTTCACTTCTTTCAGGAAAGCCATGTTTTATCAAAGCTGTATTTACCGCATTCTGCAAATCTTTCAAGGTATACAGCGTGGTACCATCCATATCCCATATCACTAATCTGTACATGCCATTTCCTTCACTGTTTTTCTGTAGTTATAGACAAAATCCATGATTTCCGCAATACCTGTAATAGTCCAGGAAACAGGATATAACAGGTACAGGGATGGAATCGTATGAAAGTGTGCAAATACAGTATAGATCCAGAATACACGGAACACACAGGATCCCATTAATACAATAATCATAGGCACAATACTTTTACCAAGACCTCTGCTTGCGGCAATGGAACAATCCATTAATCCACTCAGCATATAGGCAAGTCCCATAATCTTTACTCTTTGCATGCCTGCCTGAATAACCATTTCTTCACTGGTAAACAAAGATAAAAACTCTCTTCCAAACACAAACAGCAAGCCTCCGGCTATAAATCCTGCAAGTACGGAATACAGTAAAGCTATGAAATAACTCTTTAACATTCTGTCTTTTTTACATGCTCCATAGTTACAGCTGATAAAACCCGAACAGCCTGTATAGAATGCGGCCATGAGGTTAAAGATAATCGTATCCGCGTTCTGTGCAGCGGCATTACCGGATACCATGACTGCATCAAAAGAATTGACACTCATCTGTACAAACAGATTGGCTACGGCAAACACTGCATTCTGTAACCCTGTAGGAAGTCCAATGGACACAATATGCTTACTGATGTTCTTATCCATATTGGACAGACTGACGTGAAACTTACAGTGATCTTCTCTGTGCAGTAAGTGATATACCACAAGACCTGCAGAAACATATTGAGAGATGGCACTGGCCATGGCTACACCATCTGCAGCTCTTCCACAGATAATGACAAAAAACAGGTTTAAAATAACATTCAGAATACCTGCAAATGTCAGATACATCAACGGTCTTTTTGTTTCTCCCTTAGCACTGAGTACACCGTTACCAAAAGTATAGATTGCCATACCTGGTAACCCCAGAGCATATATTCTTAAATACAGTACAGCCTGTGCAAATAATTCCTCTTTGGTATGCAGTAATCTCAAAAAGAATCCTGCAGAACATAAACAGCTTAACCCGATAATCACCCCTGTAACAACACATACATAGAAGCTGGAAGTGACAGCTTTTTTTACCCCTTCTTCATCCTGGCTTCCTATTTTATGCGCTACACATACCGTGACACCAGATCCCATACCTATGACAAAACTGATAAACAACGTTACCAGAATAGAGGTGGAACCTACAGCACCAAGAGCTGTATAACTGGCAAACTTACCTACCACTGCCACATCGCTGAGATTAAACAGTACTTCCAATATCTGTGAACACATTAAAGGGATACTGTAGAAAAAAAGATTGGACCATAAAGATCCTTCTAACATGGATATCCTTCTGTGAGATCTATTCTTCTTAAACATACGATTTCAATTGTATGTCGAAGTCTTCCAAAAGCAACCAAAAAAAGATGAATCTTATGCAGATTCACCTTCCTCATTTACTGTAGTGTCTTTTTCTACACCATCAATATTTCCTGTCTTAACCACATTACGGATCTGTTCAGCTGTCAATGTCTCATATTCCATTAAAGCACTGGCAATTCTTTCCAGTTCCACTTTATGTGCATTGATGACCTCTTTTGCCTTTTCATGACATTCATTGACAATCTTGCGCACTTCTTCATCAATTTCAAAAGCCACCTGACCAGAAACGTTATTAGGACTGTTGTAATCTCTTCCCAGGAAGACATTCTCACTTCCGGAGTTGTACTTGATAGGGCCAAGATCACTCATACCATACAGAGTAACCATATCCTTGGCAATGTTTGTCGCATGTTCTATATCGTTACTTGCGCCTGTAGTCACATCATCAAAGAATAATTCTTCGGCAGTTCTTCCTCCCATGTAGGAAGTAATGGTTGCCAGTAAATCATTCTTAGTATTCATCATCTTTTCTTCCTTAGGTGTCATCAGGTTATATCCACCTGCCTGACCTCTTGGAATAATTGTTACTTTCTGAACTACCTGTGCATCATCCAGGAATAACCCGATGATGGCATGACCGGATTCATGGTAAGCGACTAACTTCTTTGTCTTTTCATCATAGGTTCTGGAAACCTTTGCAGGACCCATCATGACTCTGTCAATTGCTTCATCAATCTGTTTCATACCGATTTCATCCAGATTCTCGCGTACTGCAAGAATAGCAGATTCATTCAGGACGTTTTCAAGATCTGCACCGGAGAAACCAGGTGTTCTTTTTGCCAGAGCATCCAGATCAATACCAGGCGCAAAGTGTTTATTTCTTGCATGTACTTTTAAGATAGCAGATCTGCCTTTTCTGTCAGGCAGAGATACTGTAATCTGTCTGTCAAATCTTCCTGCTCTTAACAAAGCCGGATCCAGTACGTCAGGTCTGTTGGTTGCGGCAATGACAACTACACCATTATTTTCTTCCATACCGTCCATTTCTACAAGCAACTGGTTCAGTGTCTGTTCACGTTCATCGTGTCCTCCACCAAAACCTGCACCTCTTTGTCTTCCTACTGCATCGATTTCATCGATAAAGATTATACAAGGTGCTGTCTGCTGCGCTTTCTTGAACATGTCACGTACACGGGAAGCACCAACACCGACAAACATTTCTACGAAGTCAGAACCGGAAATGGAATAGAACGGTACATTTGCTTCCCCTGCCACAGCCTTTGCAAGTAATGTCTTACCTGTACCTGGATGACCGGATAACAGAATCCCCTTAGGAATACGTGCCCCCATCTTTTCAAACTTCTTAGGATATTTCAGATAGTCAATAATCTCTGCCATTTCCTGTTTTTCTTCATCACATCCTGCAACGTCCTCAAAACGTACACGAATATTACCTTCCAGCTTTGCACGGCTCTTGGAAAAATCAAATGCCTGTTTATTGGCACCTCCTCCACCAGCCATCTTGTTAACCATCCAGATAGTTACACCAAGAATCAGGATAGAAGGTAAGAAGCTCAATAAAGTCTCCAAGAAAATATTGGAAGCTTCTCCGTCAATAATAGATACTTTTGTATTTGTTCCGGCATAATCCAGAACTTTTTCAATCTGTTCTGAAGTACTAGGAACCTTGGAAGTAAAACTTACACTCTTTCCATTGTTTTCATACGTACCGGAAATAGTTGTGACATTTCCACCTAAAGCAATGGAAAGATTTGTAATATCTTCTTCTCTCATTGTTTCCTGGAGAGACTGATAATCCAGACTCTTGCTGGCTGTACCCATATTCATGGAGAATAAGGATAACATGGCTGCCACAAGAATCAGATACGGCACAATTCTCATCCAGCGATTACGATTGTTCTGCTGCATATTCACCTCATTTATTTATAACAGTCTTCTTTCAGAATACCTACATATGGTAATGCACGGTATCTCTGATTGAAGTCCATACCATAGCCAACTACAAACTGGTTTCCAACTTCAAAACCAACGTATTCAGGACGAACATCATTGATACGTCTGGATGGTTTATCCAGTAATGTTGCAATCTTCACACTGGCAGCACCTCTGTGTAATAACAGTTCACATACAGTGCTTAATGTTCTGCCTGTATCTACGATATCTTCCACGATAATAATATCCATTCCTTTTACTGAAATATCCAGATCTTTCAAAATACGGATATCTCCTGTAGATTCTGTTCCTTCATAACTGGACACATCCATGAAATCGAACTGAAGATCCAGGTCAATATTACGTGTCAGTTCTACTAAGAAAGGTACGGACCCTTTCAATAAAGCTACGAAAAACGGCTTAGATCCTTTCTCAGAATAGTCTTTAGTGATCTGCGCACCTAATTGTTTTGCTCTTTCACTGATTTGTTCACCAGTAAATAATACTTCTTTAATGTCGTTTTCTTCCCACATAAAAGGCCTCCATGGCTATAATCTTAGCACAAAGAAGCCTTTAACACTACAGATTTGACATTAAGAATACATTTGGCTCGAGCGAATAATGCCCAACATCACATCCCGCCTTATGAACATAGATAACTTCATTATGTCTGTTGACAATCACCGGCCAGACAAGTCTTTTCCATCTGGGGATTTTCCTGTCTATCAGAAACCTGTGAACAGATTTTGTTCCATATCTCATGACAATTTTATCCATGTCCTGTACATTCCGTATCGTCAAAGGAAAGTCTTCTTCAGATACCGTTACTGCCTGTAAAGAAGTACCTTCCTTCTTCAGGCTGAACCACTGTTCCTGTAACAGTCTGATACTGTCTATCGTAAAAGTATACGGCTGAAGATCCTCTTTTAAAAAGATATATCCTTCTTCCTGTATCAGCCATTTTTGTTTATATACAATGCAGCTGTCTTTCTGTTTTAAAAGCTGTCCATCCAGCTGTAAAAGATACTTCTGTGTCAGTCCGTATTGTAATACAGGATCCAGTAACTTTCTTAATGCAAGTAAACGTATCTCTGTACTTTTTGAAGCATATTCTTCCCTGCTCAGTTTTCCTTCATTAAAACAGGTATCCGCAATCTTTCTTACCTCAGTTAAATGTGTATTTTCTTCCTGAATCTTTTCGAACATCTGCAGTTTGTCTTCTTCAGACATCTCTTCTATGACAGAATGACGTATCTTATTACGGGTATGGTCATCCAGAAGATTTGTATGGTCGATATAATACCGGATATGTCTTTGTTCAAGATACTCTGTCAGCTGTTTTTTTGTAAAAGACAGTAAGGGTCTGCATAACAGGATGCCCTTATACATACGACTCTGTGCAATACCATAAACAGCAGGAATGAGATGTTTCTGCTTTTGCATGATATAGGTTTCCAGGGCATCATCCATATGATGGGCAGTAAGAATACCATCCAGAGAATACTTCTTCACAAGTTCCACAAAGAAAGCATATCTGTACTCTCTTGCACAGGCTTCAAAGTTACCTGTACAAATAAACTTCTCATTTTTTATAAAGCAGGGAATATTTCTTTCCTTACAGAATCCCTGTACATACAGCTCTTCTTCCTTTGCCTGCTCTCTGACACCGTAATTGACATGAGCCACACAGACTTCTATATGGTGTTCAATACACATTTGTAATAAGGCCATGGAATCCGGACCACCAGATACCCCAATCAGCCATTTCTTTCCTTCAAGATTCAGCATAATCTTATTATACCATTCCAGAGATAATTCTAAGCAATCTGGTCTTCACTCTCAGAAATAAAACACTGTTTTCATCCATATGTGCTTTGACATCAATCACCCTTGCAGTATTGATAAACTTCATGTCATTCAGAAATAAGACAGATGGTTTTGCCATCCCAGGTAATGCCCCTATTCTCATCAGATGTCTTTTCCCTCTGGGATTTTCTTTTTCATCATAGGCTGAGGCATATTGTGCCTTATTGCTTGTCATAGGTACGACCAGTGCTTTATGAGAATACACTGTAATCACCAGACCAAAATGCTGATAGCCTGCTTCATTTAAATAAGCCTGTCCATAATCCAGATAACAGATATCTCCAGGTTTCAGCCGTATCCCAAGATCTTCTCCTGATCTGCATCTTCCTCTGACAATCCAGTTAGCTTCAGAAATCAAAGAATTCGGCAAAGAAGAAGACACAAGTGGTGCATACAGTTCTTTACGATAATGCATATAGTTTGTCCATGTTGTACTCATTATTCAGTACCTCCTATTATATGTATTACCCAAAAACAATAAAAAACTTCCTGTTTTTTATCAGGAAGTTTCAAAATACAAATGCAAGAAGAAATGATCCACTGAGCCAGGCAATAGAGGCACACAGAAGAATATATAACAGCTGTGCCTGCACGACATGATTTTGCTTGATGAGCTTTTCAAACCGTACACTTTCCATGCCATACCAGCTTGCCGCAAAACAAATACAGTAAATCAGGACTCTTAACACATATTGCAACATTATTTCGTACCGAAAATTCTGTCTCCGGCATCGCCAAGACCTGGTACGATATAGCCGTTTTCATTGAGATGATCATCCAAAGCAGCTAAGTATACATCTACATCAGGATGTGCTTCCTGTACTGCACGTACACCTTCAGGAGCACCTACAAGACATACAAGTTTAATATTCTTGGCCCCTCTTTTCTTGATAGCTTCCAAAGCATCAATCGCACTGCCACCTGTTGCCAGCATTGGGTCTACCACCATAACAATGGCATCTTCCAGATTAGATGGGAATTTAGCAAAGTATTCTACTGGTTTTAAAGTTTCTTCATCTCTGTACATTCCGATAAAACCAACTTTGGCAGTAGGTACTAAACGACGAATACCATCTAACAGACCGATACCCGCACGTAAAATAGGTACGATGACTACTTCTTTGCTCAGTTCATGACCGATTGTTGGTCCGATTGGAGTTTCAATATTCACAGGCTTTGTAGGCAAATCTCTGCAGACTTCATAGGCCATCAATTCAGCGATTTCATCAAGATTTTCTCTGAATGCCTTAGTACCTGTTTCTTTATCACGCATGATGGTTAATTTGTGAAGAATCAGTGGATGATTCAAAATTTCTAACATAGGATTACCTCTTACTTTCTTATCTTAATTATATTATTTCCTATTGTATGGAAATGCAAATTTTTTATAATATTAGAGATGAAAGTTCTGTTAGCTCCTCAGATTGGCAATATCAGCTATTCTCTTATGACACGTCAGCTGATTCCCCTTCTGCTAGAAAATGAAATAACTGTTGGTGTATGTGCTTTAGACAAGATGTCTTCTAAAGTCTCTTTTTTTCCTGCCTTACCTGTCAGATCACCTTTTTTTAATTTTGGAGCTGAAAACAGAGCACATGAAGAGTGGATGTATTCCTGTGGGCAGATGAGTGAAAAATATCTGAAGGCAGATGTAGAAACTTTCCTTGAGAGTATAGAAAACTTCAAGCCGGATATTTTAGTCTGTATGGACAGACCTGCCTGTCTTATTGCAGGACTTCTTACAAAAACACCATGTATTTGTTTTGTCCATTCTGCGATGTATAAAAAAGCAGTATTCCCTTCACATTGCATGCATGGGCTGAATAAAGTGCTTTCTTCCTATGGACTGGAACAGGAATTATCTTTACACGCTCTGTATTCCAAAGCCAAAAGAAGAATTGGTTTCGGGCCTGTACAGACATCTCCTTTTCATGCAGAAGAAGATATTACCCGTATTGGCAGTATGTGTCCTGTCACACATAAAAAGCCACGCACCAATAAACTATGTCTCTACTTTACAGAAATAAAAAACGGTGGAAAAGCTCTGGAAAAGATTATTTCCTCCGCTTATCTTGGTGCCCCATATCAGGTATATGCTATCTATCCGGGATGTACTTCAAAACAGGATGGTAATATCCGTTATCTTTCACGTATAGATACAGAACTGATGAAAGATGCCGTTGCCTTCATTCATGATGGCAATGACTTTCTCTACAATCAGGCTATCACTTTAGGTTTACCGCAGATCATGATTTCCAATCATGAATATGTGCGCATTTATGATGCTCTGTCTCTGGAAAGAAACCATGCAGGTATCTTCCTGGATGAAGCAGATCTATCCATGGCCTCTTTATATGAAACCTACAGAGAACTGATTACAGATGATCAGTTTTATGAACAGGCACAGCTGTTACGTCAGGAAACACTGAAAGAAAAAGATATTTCTCAGTTTATTGATTTCCTGTATATAGACACTCTTTAATCTGTATCATACACGGTAGTCCCATGATCCTCTTTACGGGAATAGGACTGCCTTTTCTTTAACGCTTCATTGCCAAAATCAATGTTGGCTTTCTTTTCCATAAATACCGACTTCTTTTCTATTTCCTCTGTAACGTACCCAAGACCATACTGTTCAAGGATAGTCGGTTCCTGAGAAAAAAGATTCACACCAAGTCCAAGTCTGTTTCCCTCTATTTTTACCCCAAGGGAAGCCAGTGTGGTAGGAAACGCATCCAGCGTAGAGTACACTCTTTCTTTTTGTTCTTCAACTTCTCCTGCACTGTGAATATAGGCAACATAGGCTCTTCTTTGATAGCCTGTTAAGATCCTGTCGCAGAAATCAGAATCCATAGTTGGATGATCACCCACGACTACAATGGTGGTATTTTCATACCAGTCCTGCTGTTTGCACCAATCTATAAATTCACTGACTCTCTTACTGGAACATGCCATGACATTGGCATAGCGATTTTTACCAAAGGTGGTCGGACAGTCTTTACACAGATAGCCGTTTTCAAAATGTGTATCCACTGTTAACATTGTAAGATTAAAAGGCTGTGAAGAGGTGCCTAACTGTTCCAGGGCCTCTTTGGCATATTGAAACAGTTTTTCATCTTCATATCCCCACCAGACTTTATAAGTATCCGGTATCACGCCTTCCTTTTTAGCACGTACATAATCAAAGATATCATAGTTTCCATGCTGAATATAAAATGTTCTTCTTCCACCAAAAGTCGCATTGGATCCCAACAGCAGCACATTGGTATACCCTTCCTGCTGAAGAATATCTCCAATACAGGTAGTACTGCCAAAGAAAGAAGACTGTGTAACCATATCATTATTTTCAAGATTGTTTTTTAAAGGAAGTCCACTGGACTGTGCAAACATGGCACCCATGGTAAAGGTAGTAAATGGCAAAGAATACGCACCGTTAATCGTGCCTGAAGAACCAGAAAAGTCTTCATTCTTTAAAGCAAGTTCTGTCAGTTCCGGGATAACATCTTCTTTAAACCCACCACCATGTTCTACATCTGTATACGTAGTTTCCATGGATTCAAGATACAGATAAATCAGATTCCGTTTCTTTTCAGGGAAAATCATATTTACGAGTTTTGGATCTGCGTAAGTATCTTCAATAAAAGTACTTGGATGATTCTGATAGTCTATATATTTAGCAATATCCAATACCTCCCATACACGTATATTGGTAAATACATTTACCAGGATAGAAGTCACAAGAATACTGACAATGCACTTCATTCTGTCAGTTTTCTTTAACCATTTCAGCAGAAAGAAAAACATCACAGATATATATATTGCTGGTAAAAGCCACTTCAAAGCAGCACTGATATAGTAAAAAGAACTGGTGCCAACAGTTGGTGCACTGAGCTGATACATCAATTCATCCATAGTTAAATTCTGCCAGGTGGATATCACCCAGACAGAACCAAGTACAAATAGTGATGTGACAGTCACAATGACCCATGTTATTCTGCTTAACCATTTCATGCTTTATATTTTACTCCTGTTTTACTCTCAAAATTCTTAAAAAGCAATGAAGCGCGCTCCATTGCTTAAAGTTTATCTAGCTGTAAAAGTCATCCATGTACCATCTGTAGGTACCCAGACATTCTCACCAATTCTATACCATGTATAAACACCATCAGTATATTCTTCATACACTGTGTACTGTTCACCAGCTAATGCCTGACCCACTTCTTCACTGTCAGTGCTTGCAGAGAATCTTTCACGAATATTATCTGCAGTAATTTCCACTGTACCGATAGAACCATCATCCGCAATTTCCGGTTCTGGAGTAGCTGTTGGTACCACGGTTGCCTCAGGAGTGGCTGTTACTTCAGGTGTTGATGTCGGAGTGGAAACAGGCTGTTTTATTGGCGCTGCTGTTTCCTGAGGTAAGAAAGGAAGACCCTTTCCAGTCAATACATTGACTCCAATATAGCCTGCTGTACAGAACACCAGTAATAATACAACAAATAACAGGATGTATTTCAGAGGAGATGCCTGTTTTTCCTGTTTGATTTTAGGCTTAGGCATTTCTATATAATCCATGGTATTTTCCGGAATACGATATTCAGGATCCTGTGGCTGTTCATCCAGTGGTATATCAAATTTCAGATCTGAAAGTGTATGTGTCTGCTGTTGTTTTTTTTCCGGTTCTTCCATATAGTCCATAGAATGTCTGGAAGAATATCTTGTTTGGGAATATCCAGGGTTTTCATACACTGCTCTATGAACAGCTCTGTGTGAAGGGGCAGAGGAATGTGATGATTTTTCAGAAGATGTTTTTAAAGAAGGCAGTTCCATATCATTATCATCCTGATAGATGACATACTGACAATACGGACATACTGCAGTGCCTGCAGGAATGTGACTTCCGCAATTTGGACAGATTTCATATTCAGTCTTCATTTTCTATCTCCCTGTTAGTTTTCTTCAAATGTTGTTAAAGCAGAATCCGGAAGATCCTGTTGTGTAATTTCTTCTCCGTTCAATACTTTATTGACCTGTTCTGCAGTAAACTGCAACTGAGAATCAAATGGTTTACAAACATAGAGCTGTCTGTCCCATCCCATACTTGCTGTACCATCATAGGTGCCATTACCACCTAAATGGTATTTGATAAACTGCCAGTCACCTTCAGACTTACCTTTTAACATGCCATAGATATCATTGACATTAATATTGGTTAAGAAGTTCTTTGTCAAAGCACTGATAACTTCTACATACTGACCATTGTTAGTCATCTGCTGTACTTTTGTCAGTATGCCTTCCATTGCAATACCCTGATGAGCATTTCTTCCATAGTCACCGTTACTTAAAGCATGTCTTTCACGTGCATAGGCAAGAGCAGAAGCACCATCCAGATGAATGTTTCCTTCAGGATAGTCATATTCTCCTGAAGAGAATGCATATGGATTATCAATATCAATACCACCAATTTCATCTACCATGGCAGAGAAATGCGTAAAGTTAGTTGTTAAATAGTTTGTAATATCCAGACCAAATGTCTGATTGATACCATCCAGTGTATTCTGGATGCCGTCATTACCTAAATGAGTCAGCTTATCCATGCCATTATCCAAAGCAGGATTAGCAATATAGAAGTCTCTAGGAATAGAGACTAACAGAATCTGTTTTTTACCAGGATTCACTGCCATAATCATATCTACGTCAGTTCTTCCATATAATGTCAGACCGTCATCTCTTGTATCATTACCTGCTACATATGTCACAAACGGCGAGACTCCATCTGCATCAATCTCAGGTTCTGCTGTTACAGTTGCCTGCCCGATGACTGCAGTATAAAGTACAAATGTATCAGAAGATAATGTTGTATACGCATCGTACTTTTCCAACTGGCTGATAAATGCTTCATTGAGTACCAGGACATCCCCATCGTTGTTATACATTGCCTCTACGGCTTCCTGTACTGTTGCACAGGAAACTGTCTTGATATCACTGACATTCTTATCTAAAGCAGTTGCAAGACTGCTCATAGCTTCTTGCTGATCTGCCTGGTTCATACTGGTCTGTACAATAAAGGTCTTATCGGCATAATCCACAATATTCATGGATGGTTTGATAAACCCAAAATCATCAGAATGTGCTGTACGATAGTCTTCATTCAGCACATAAAAATTCACATTTCTTTCTCCGACTCTGCTTGGCTCTGTTAATTCTATCTTTTTAGCTGCATTATCTGGAGCTAACACCCCTGCAATACTCATCACTGCCGCAAGAACTACATTTACAATACAAACAGTATTTTTCTTACTCAGCATGGTGATTACCAGCATCATTACTGCCAATACCAGTAATACTGCATACACCACAATACTCATAGCTCCTGTAAAAGACTGTTTGGAAGAAATCAGAAAAATGGAAACTACACTGGCAATCAGTACCAATCCCCAGCTTCCTGTACAGAGCGTTTTATTCTTTCTATGTTTCATATTCTTATCACCTTTTTTTTCTAAAAAAGTCAGTTTGCACTGACTATTTCTTCTTTTTCTTTTTTCCTCTTGCGGCTTCTGCGTAATATTCCTCACCATAAGAATAACTACTATAGTAATAGGAGCCTTTTCTGGAAGTATCCACCCTGTTCAGACAAATACCCAGTAACTGGGAATCAGCACGCTTCAAAGCTGCTACGGATTCATTAACCATACGTTTTCTAGTAGAACCTGAACGTACTACTAAAAGTGTACCATCACAATATTTAGAAACCACCAATGCATCAGTAACACTTCCTAAAGGCGGACAATCCACAAGTATATAGTCAAAGTTCTGTTTACAAGCTTCAATTAATTCTTTAAATACTGGTTTGGATAATAAGATTGTTGGATCAGCAATCAAATTTGTAACAGGCAGTATAAAGCCGTTAGGCACATTGGTTCTGTAGACAACATCTGGAAGGTCTGCCTGACCAGATAATACATGAGGTAATCCCACAAAGGCCTCACTTGTCTGGAATCCATAGTCTGTACGCATTTGTGAAAGCCTCAGGTCCGCATCTATCAGCAATACCTTTTTGCCAACTGCAGCCATAGATCTCCATAGGTTAATTGCCACAAAGCTTTTACCTTCATTTGGTACAGAACTTGTAATCATAATAGTTTTGACATCTGCACCTGTAAAGCCCAGATTTACACGTAACTGGTTAATCGCTTCCTGTGTATCAAACTGTATTTCAGGTAAGTTTTCAATAGTTAACAGCTTCATTACTTCTTACCTCCCTTTTTGGATTTCCTGGTTTTCTTGGATTCAGGAATAGTAGCTAAAGGCTGTATACCAAAGGCATTCTGAATATCTTCAGGAGTAACGAAAGAATCGTTGGTAATGTGTTTCACAATTAAAAATCCCATATAACATACTGCCAGCAATAATCCACCAAGCATTCCATTCTTAGTAGTAGATGGAGAAGATTTTGAAGTTGGTACAATGCCTTCTTCAAATACATTAGGTGTTTCTGTGTTCATAACACGAGGAATATACTGTTTGGCTTTTGTGGATAGTGTATTGGCAATATCCGCTGCTAACTGAGGATCTGTATCCGTAACAGTAATATCCAGAATACGTGTATCTGACGGATTGGAAATACTGATTTCATTAGCCAGTTCTGTATAGGTCATATCCAGAGACAAATCGTCAATGACTTCTTCCAGTACATTACGGCTTTTAATCAGTTCTGTATAATCTCCTGTCAGACTTTTACCAATCTGTAAACTGGATAAGTCCACCACAGAATTAGCACTGGATGAAACAACATACATTCTTGCAGTAGAAGTATATTTCGGTGCAATCATGAAGCGTGTAAACAATACTGCCACAAGCGCACCACCAATCAGGCATGATACAATTCCAGTTAAATGCTGTAATAATAGATACCCTATTTCCAACAGATCAATTTCATCTGTATCTGAAGTATTGGTCTGTGTAGTAAATCCTTGCTTCTCATTCATTTTATTACTCACGATAATCCCCTTTCCTCTTATATTGACGACGCATCTAGTATACTATACTTTGCAAGATAAATTATTCTAAAAAACGGTATTTTTGTACAAATCTTCGCTTTATTTCCGCATATCCTTTACAATAATTTTGTATGAATCTATTTAAGAAAAAACACATATATTACCTCATGCATAAAGATATTCCTGTATTTCAGGCAGAGTACAGTTTTCACACGCATGAATTTCTGACAGTTACAAAGTTACTCCATCCGGAACATCTGCCTTTCTCTTTGTATACCGGTGATAAGTTATCCATGAAACGCTTAAATACATGGTGGAAGTGGAGAGGTATTCCTTCCTACAGAGTTGGTCTGCCACAATTGCAGTCCCGTCTTGGCATTCATGATCCTCTGGAACTTTTAGAACGTGAACACGCCCTTTCTGTATCCGATACCTACTGGTTAAAAGAAGAGAAGGAAGATTGCAGTTTTGAAGATATTAACTTCTTTGACCATTCTTTTGATGAATACGGATTTGGCATGGCCATGTTTTCACAGATGTATACCTCTGCACCTTCCAGTGCAAGACATACACCAAACAATGTGACATGCGGCTATCACCGTAAAGCATGGTTTCATAGAAATGATGGTCTGTATCTGTTAAAAGGAGGTACACCATTCTATCAACAGGAACCAATTCAGGAATGGTTAGCCTATCAGATTGCTTTACAGTTAGGTTTTAACGATGTGACACCATATGCTACAGAGATTTATGAAAACAACATTGTCTCTGTGTGTCCTGCCTTTACAAATAAAGATGTAGATCTTTTAACTACAGGCATGGTTATTGATGGTATTCGTCCTCCAAAGGAAGAGTTCCATCTTCCTTACTACATCAAAGCATTGGAAAAACACGGTATTTCCGATGCCAGAGTGAATCTGGAACATATGGTCTTGCTGGATTATCTGATGATGAATTCCGACAGACACAACCAGAATCTTGGTATTCTTGTGGATGCCAATACAAATCAATGGTTATCCTGTGCACCGGTATTTGATACAGGTACAGGACTTGGGTGTCTGGAAAAAGATGAGGATGTCTTACCGTCTTTGGAATATGAAAACTGTAAATTACTCAATGCGCGTAATTTCAGTCATGATGCTTTACTGGATTATGTAAACTTAAAAAACTATGATTTTACCAATCTGGAAAAACTGCCACAGATATACGCAAATAAACTCGTACAGTATCAGCCAATTTCCAATATTACCAACAGGCGTATTGAAGCTACCTACACAGTATTCTACAAGCGTATTCTGCGTCTTAAAAAGTATGCCAGCCAGAATCCATAGGAAAAAAATCAGCCATTTCACTGAGAAGCTGTTAAAAAAGCTGCAAGTTCTAAATTTGCAGCTTTTTTGCTTCATGATCTCCTGTAGAAGTCCAATGCATTTTGAAGTCTAAATGCACCTGTAAATCTTCTTTATGCGCACTACAGATCTCTTCATTCATTGCTTTACAATGTATTTATCCTGAAAGGATGCTTGAATCTTCTGGATTTCTTCTTCACTTAACTCTGTGCTTTTCTGAATTATATCTAATGATAATCCCAGTCCCAGCATTCTCTTACAGGTCTCTATTGCCTGTTCCTGTTTGCCGATTTCCTTTCCTTCATTCTTTAATGTTTCACCATACTCTTTAAGATTGAACTCTGTTTCCAGCATCGTTTCCACCTCTGCTCTTCT
>CAKVLT010000034.1 GCA_934757945.1 uncultured Bulleidia sp.
GGGTTCTACATGCGTGGCGGAAGAGAAATGGATAACCATTTCGAAGTTATGTGGGATATGTTCAAAGATGTTCCAAGTATTGAAACAGAAGGTGTTTCCGTATTGGATGAATACTATTGGCTGAATAAAGAAGATCCTAACTATTCTTTATGCAGAGCAAGTCAGAACAGAGGCCAAAATGCTCACACTGATGGTAAATTCAATCTTGATAAGAAATCAGCCATGGCTCTTACAAAACTGTTTTTAACAAGTGAAGATGAACTGGAAGGTAAGAAGATTTCTGATGTACTTCCTGATTCTTTCTGGAGTACGAATTTCTGGTTATACTGGCAGACAATGTTTGCTTTCCAGAAGTGGAGCAGTGCTCTTGAAATGAAGCGTTATCTATGCAGATATGTTCATCATATTGATGGTCTTCCAGATTTCAGTGCGCTTCGTTTTACAAAGTACAATCAGTATGAGAGTATGATTCTTCCTCTTGTTAAATATCTGGAAAATCATGGAGTTTCAATTGAATTTGGTATAGATGTACAGAATGTCCTTATCGATACTGATGGTAATGGCAGAAAAGTTGCTAAAGAAATAGTCGTTCTCAAAGATGGTGTGGAAGAAAGTATTCCATTAACAGAAGATGATCTTGTATTCATCACTAACGGATGCTGCACAGACACAAGTTGCTATGGTGATCAGAACACAGCTCCAGACTTATCCGGTATTGAGGATGGCAAGGGTGAATCCTGGGATATGTGGAGAAGAATTGCAGGACAGGCAAGTCATGGTGAATTCGGTAATCCTGAGGCATTCTGCTCTGATACAGAAGCTACTAACTGGATGAGTGCTACTGTTGAAACAAGCAATGAAGAAATCATTCAGCACATTATGCAAGTATGCAAGAGAGATCCTCGTCGCGGAAGAGTTACAACAGGTGGTATTGTTACTGTTAAGGATTCTACTGAAAACTGGTATCTGAGCTGGACAATTAACAGACAGCCTCAGTTCAAGTCACAGGATAAGAAGTCAGTTCTTGTATGGCTGTATGCTTTAAATACAAACAGACCTGGTAATTTCATGCCAAAGGCAATGAGAGAATGCACAGGTAAGGAAGTATGTGAAGAATGGTTATATCACATTGGTATTCCTGAAGACAGAATTGAAGAACTTGCTTCTGAAGCTTGCAATACTACTACATGTTATATGCCATATATCAATGCATTCTTCCAGCCTAGAAAGAATAGTGACAGACCTCATGTGGTACCGGATGGTGCAGTAAACTTTGCATTTATCGGTCAGTTTGCTGAAACACCAAGAGATACTATCTTTACAACTGAATACTCTATCAGAACTGGTATGGAATCTGTATATACCTTAATGAATGTAGACAGAGCTGTTCCTGAAGTCTGGGGTTCTCAGTATGATATCAGAGAGCTTCTTCGTGCAACTTATTATGCAATTGATAAGAAGACGATTGATACACAGCTGAATCCTCTGGAACAGAAAGTATTACAGGGAATTTTAAAGAAAGTGAAAGGTACAGATATTGAATTGCTGCTGAAGCAAAGTGGTCTGATTAAGTAACTTTTTGGATGCTCATATGAGCATCCTTTTTGTTTGAGCATAGAAATAAAAAAGAAAAAACGGAGCAGGAAATAGTTGTAGCACTCAGTGTACAGGAAAGATAATTTCATATCTTATTTGATTGTTAAAGTATACCAGAAAAGCCTTTAAATAAGGCTTTGTTCATAGCAATGTAAAAATTTGCAAATTCTTAGCACTCATCTCTTGACAGTGCTAATCGTTAGTTGTAATATACTAGCAGGCGATGAAATAGAGTGCTAAAGGAGGTGTGTGTAATGCTAACGCCACGAAGAATAGAAATATTCAAAGCAATAGTAGATGAGTATATCAAGACTGCTGAGCCTGTAGGATCCAAAGCCTTACAGCAGACATACCATTTCAATTATTCCAGTGCTACGATTCGTAATGATATGCAGGCACTTGAAGAAATGGGCTATCTTGAAAAAACACATACCTCATCTGGTAGAATTCCAAGTACTCTCGGATATAAATTCTATTGTGAGAACTTATTAAACGAAGCTCAGATAGATAAAAAAATGGAAGTCGCCATTCAATCTGCATTCGATATTTCCAATATGAATATGGAAGATGCAGTACATCACTCCTGTCAGATATTGTCTGAGATGACAAATATGACAGCTGGTGCAATCGGTCCGGATTCTTCCGTACAAAGATTACAGCACATTAAGCTGTTTCAGATTGATTCAAAAAATTGTGTCTGTGTCTTTATTACGAATACAGGACATACCGAAACAAGAAATTTCCATTTCGAAGAAGATGTTCCTTTCAATGATATGGAAAACTGTACGGATATTCTGAATCAGAATCTTCAGGGAGTCTCTGTTGAAGAGCTTCCTGAAAAGATGGAAGAGTTAAGACCACAACTTAGCCAGGCAGTGCAGAAATATGATGTGCTGTTTACAGCATTTGTAAAAGCATTTGTCAGATTTGCTAATGAAAATGTCTATTTCTCTGGTAAGGATCGTATCCTCTACCAGCCTGAATTTTCAGATATAAACAAACTGAAGAAGCTTATGGGTATGCTGGAAGGAGCTCCAAGCAGTAGCTGGCGACAACTCTCCGACAGAGATAATGCTGTGGCAGTTACTACTCAGAAAGGCGCAGAACTTACATGGATCAATGATGTTGCTGTTGTAAGAAGCAACTTCAAAGTGAAAGATGGAGAAACAGGACAGCTGATGGTTGTGGGTCCTAGTCGAATGAATTACGACAAAATTATCACTATGTTGCAGTATGTGGCTAAGATGATTGAAAAGATGTATACAGATGGAGGTGACGATCACGATGGCGGATAAGGAAAAGGAAGTAACAGAACAGACAGAAGAAAAACATGAAAAATGCTGCAAGCATAATCATGAAGAAAAAAAGTGTTCTGAAACAAAAGAAAAGTGTAAATGTGACAAAAAGAAAAATGAGCTTGAAGAACTGAAAAAACAAAATGAAGAATTAGTTGGACAGGTTGCGTTATTAAAAAATGAGTATGCTAAAGCATATGCAGATACTGAAAATACACGAAAACGTCTGAACAAAGAATTCGAGCAGCTGAGTAAATACAAGATTCAGAACTTTGCATTGGCTATATTACCGGTTCTTGATGATTGTGAAAGAGCAATGGCTCATGAAACAAAAGATGAAGTATATCGCAAGGGTGTGGAAATGATCTACAACAAACTCAAAGCAGCTCTAGCTACAGAGGGTGTTACAGAGATTGAGGCGTTGGATCAGCCATTTGATGGTAACTGGCACCAGGCACTGATGTCTGAACATGTGGAAGGTAAAGAACCTGGCATGGTTATTGAAGTGCTACAGAAAGGATATAAATTAAAAGATCGTATATTACGTGCTGCCATGGTGAAGGTCAGCGAATAAGGAGGAATGAATATGAGTAAGATTATTGGTATTGACTTAGGTACAACAAACAGTTGCGTCGCTGTTATGGAAGGTAAAGACGCTAAAGTAATTACAAACCCTGAAGGCAACAGAACAACTCCTTCCGTAGTTGCTTTCAAGAATGGTGAAAGAATTGTCGGTGATGCAGCAAAGCGTCAGTTAATCACAAATAAGAATACAGTGTATTCCATTAAGCGTTTAATGGGTACTAATGAAACTGTTGAACTGGAAGGTAAGAAATATACACCACAGGAAGTTTCAGGGATGATTCTGTCTTACTTAAAAGACTATGCTGAAGCTTACCTTGGTGAAAAGGTAACAGAGGCTGTTATCACAGTTCCTGCATATTTCAATGATGCTCAGCGTCAGGCAACAAAGGATGCAGGTAAGATTGCAGGTCTTGAAGTAAAGCGTATTATCAATGAACCTACAGCAAGTGCACTGGCATTTGGTCTGGACAAGGATCAATCCAAAGAAGAAAAGATTCTTGTCTATGACTTAGGTGGTGGTACATTCGATGTTTCTATCCTGGATATTGCTGATGGTACATTTGAAGTATTATCTACAGCCGGTGATACACATCTTGGAGGTGATGACTTCGATAACAAGATTATGAACTGGCTTGCTGATAACTTTAAGAAAGAACATAACATCGATCTGAGAAATGATAAGATGGCTCTTCAGAGATTGAAGGAAGCTAGTGAAAAGGCTAAGAAGGATCTGTCTGGTATGGTTCAGACAAACATCTCTCTGCCATTCATTTCTGCAGGACCTGAAGGACCTTTACATCTGGAAGCTACTTTATCCAGAGCTCAGTTTGATGATATGACTAAAGATCTTGTAGAAAGAACAATGCAGCCGGTAAGACAGGCTCTTCAGGATGCTGGCTTATCCGCAAGTGATCTTGATCAGGTATTGTTAGTTGGTGGTTCTACACGTATTCCTGCAGTTCAGGAAGCTGTTAAGAGAGAACTTGGTCAGGAACCTAACAAGTCTGTTAACCCAGATGAATGTGTAGCTTTAGGTGCTGCTATTCAGGGTGGTGTTATCAGTGGTGACGTTAAAGATGTCTTATTACTTGATGTCACACCATTATCCTTAGGTATTGAAACTCTCGGTGGTGTCATGACAGTCTTGATTCCTCGTAATACAACTATTCCTACAAGTAAGTCTCAGATTTTCTCTACTGCTGCAGATAACCAGCCTGCTGTAGATATTCACGTATTACAGGGTGAACGTCCAATGGCAAACGATAACAAGACATTAGGTAATTTCCAGCTGGAAGGTATTGCTCCTGCAAGACGTGGTGTTCCACAGATTGAAGTTACATTTGATATCGACGTTAACGGCATTGTTAATGTAAGTGCAGTAGATAAGGCTACAAATAAGAAGAACACAATCACTATCAAGAACTCCTCAGGTTTAAGTGAAGAGGAAATTGACAGAATGGTTAAGGAAGCTGAAGCTCATAAGGCTGAAGATGATAAACGTAAAGAAGACATCGAAACTAAGAACAGAGCTGAAGCTTTCATCAACCAGATTGATGAAACATTGAATTCCGAAAATGCAAATGTATCTCAGCAGCAGAAAGACGAAGTCAAGAAGCTCAGAGATGAATTACAGGAAGCTATTGATAAGAATGATATGGAAGGCTTGAAAGCTAAACTGGATGCTTTGGAAAAGGCAGCTCAGGAAATGGGTCAGGCAATGTATCAGCAACAGCAGCAGGCTAACCCTGGTACAGATGCTGGTTCTTCAAATTCTACAAGTTCCAATGATGATGTTGTAGATGCAGACTTTTCTGAAAAGAAATAAGTAAAATCATAAAAGGATGCGGGGCATAAGTTTCGCATCCTAATTGTTATAGAAGGAGTGTATAGATATGGCTGAAAAAAGAGATTACTATGAAGTGCTTGGGGTATCCAAAGGTGCTACAGAAGATGAAATAAAAAGAGCCTATCGTAAATTGGCAAAAAAATATCATCCGGATCTGAATAAAGAACCTGATGCTGCAGAAAAGTTCAAAGAGATCAACGAAGCAAATGAAGTTCTGAGTGATCCTCAGAAAAGACAGGCTTATGATCAATTTGGATTTGCAGGTGTTAACGGACAGCAGGGCGCCGGTGGTTTTGGAGACATGGGTGGATTTGCCAGCGGAGGCTTTGATGATCTGAATGACATATTCTCCAGTTTCTTTGGCGGAGGCATGGGTGGCTTCTCTTCCTCCAGCCGTTCTAGAAATCAGAATGGACCACGTAAGGGAGAAGATAAGTTTCTGAGAATGAATATTTCCTTTATGGATGCCTGCTTTGGTAAAACAGAAACTATCAATCTTACTGTAGATGAAAAGTGTTCAAGGTGTGATGGCACTGGTGCTGCAAGCAAAGCAGATATAGACACATGTTCAAGATGTCATGGTACAGGATATGTTATGACACAGCAAAGAACTATGCTAGGTATCATGCAGTCTCAGTCTGTATGTCCTGACTGTCAGGGTACAGGTAAAAAGATACGTAAAGTTTGTCCGGAATGTAGCGGAAAAGGGTACAACCGCAAACGTGTATCTGTAGATGTAAAGATTCCTGCAGGTATTTCCTCTGGTCAGCAGTTACGTGTTGCTGGAAAAGGGGAACGTGGCTATAATGGCGGCCCTAATGGTGATCTGTTTATTGAAATCAATGTTTTGCCTCACGATAAGTTTGTTCGTGATGGTAAGAACATCTATCTGGATATTCCAGTTAGTGCAGTAGACGCAACACTTGGTACTACTCTGGATGTACCTACTATTTATGGTGAAGTGACCATGAAAATTCCAGCAGGTACGCAGGATGGTCAGCAGTTGCGTCTGAAAGAAAAAGGTGTAACGGATATGCGTACAGGAAGACCTGGCGATCAGTACTGTAAGGTAAAGATTGTTGTGAATAAAGATCTTTCTAAACGTGAAAAAGAATTGTATACAGAGTTGCAGAAACTTCAGAATTCCGGTAAAAATGACACTATCTGGGATAAGTTTAAAAAGAGTTTTAGATAACCTGCAATAAAGGTTTAGGAGGTACAGCCTAATGGACCTGGAAAAAATGACTGAACATCTTCAGGATTGTCTGATTACAGCTGTGAATGCTGCTAAAGATGCACATCATGTGGAGTGTACGCTGGAACATGTTTTACATGCCATGCTGTCCACAGATTGTCTGGATGGCATTCTGGAGAATGTACATATTGATAAAAATCAACTGGAATCGCTGGTAGATGAAGAGATTACACATTTACCTACAGTAGATGGGAATAATGAGCCTACATTAAACAGATATGTAGTAGAATCTTCAAATTATGCAGAATCTTACATGAAGAAGGCTGGAGATACTTACATGAGCACTCTTGTGTACTTTGTCAGTATGTTTGAAACCAATGCCATGATTGTTCATAAAATCATGGACACCTTCCATGTGACTTTGAAGGATCTGCTGCAAGCTGAAAATGCAGTGAGAGGAGGTGTTACTATGGATGAAAAGAATACAGAAAGTCAGTTAAATGCATTAAAGAAATATGGCAGAGATCTGGTACAGGAAGTAAAAGACGGGAAAATTGATCCTGTTATCGGAAGAGATGAAGAAATCAGAAGAGTGATTGAAATCTTATCACGCAAAACCAAGAATAACCCTGTACTGATTGGTGAACCGGGTGTTGGTAAAACTGCTATTGTGGAAGGCCTGGCACATCGTATACATGACAAAGATGTGCCGTTAGGTTTACAGAATAAAAAACTAATTGAACTGGATATGGGTGCTCTGATTGCCGGAGCCAAGTATAAAGGTGAATTTGAAGAACGTCTGAAAGGTGTTATCAAAGAAGTACAACGTTCCAATGGTAACATCATTCTGTTTATTGATGAGATTCATAACCTTGTGGGCGCAGGAAGAAGTGAAGGTTCGATGGATGCGGCCAACTTACTGAAACCAATGCTTGCAAGAGGTGAGCTGAAATGTATCGGTGCAACAACTTTCGATGAATACAGGAAGTACATTGAAAAGGACAGAGCTTTGGAAAGACGTTTCCAGAAAGTACAGGTATCTGAGCCTACAGTGGATGATACTATTGCGATTCTGAGAGGTCTGAAGGAAAGATTTGAGACACATCATAATGTGAAAATCAAAGATGAAGCAATAGTTGCGGCAGCACAGCTTTCCAATCGTTATATTACAGACCGTTTCCTTCCTGATAAAGCTATTGACCTTATCGATGAAGCCTGTGCTTCTATTCGTGTGGAAATGGATTCCATGCCTAAGGAGCTGGATGAATTAAAGAGAAAGATTAATCTTCTTAAAACTGAAGAATCTTCTCTGAAAGAAGAAACAGAAGAAAAATCCAAAGCAAGACTGGAAGAAATCCGCAAAGAGCTTGCTGAACTTGAGGAACAGGATCACACAAAGACTGCTAAATGGAAGGCTGAAAAAGAAAAGATAAATTCTTTACAGGATTATCGTATACAGCTGGATAAGGCAAAAAGGGATCTTAACGATGCCATGAATAATGACAATTATGATCTTGCGGGAAGATTACAGTATCAGACAATTCCAAATCTTGAAAAGGAGATTGCAGAAGCTGAAAAAGCTGAAAAGTATACCCTGTTACAGCAAGAAGTAGATGAAAACATGATTGCCAAGATTGTTTCCAGGTGGACACATATTGATGTGGCAAGATTGCAGAGTACTGAAAAGGAAAAGATTTTACATTTGCCTGCATTCCTTGAAAAACGCGTGATGGGACAGGATGAAGCTTTAAAGCTTGTATCTGATGCTATCTTACGTTCCAAGGCAAATATTCAGGACGAAAACAGACCTCTTGGTTCCTTCCTGTTCTTAGGACCTACCGGTGTAGGTAAAACAGAAGTAGCCAAGGCACTTGCACAGCAGCTGTTTGATGATGAAAGCAAGATTGTACGTATTGATATGTCTGAATATATGGAGAAGTTTTCAGTTTCCAGACTGATTGGTGCTCCTCCAGGATATGTTGGATATGAAGAAGGTGGACAGTTAACAGAAGCAGTGCGTCGTAATCCATACTGCATTGTATTGCTGGATGAAATTGAAAAAGCACATCCTGATGTGTTTAACATTCTGTTACAGATTCTTGATGACGGACGTATTACGGATTCCAAGGGTGTTACGGTTGATTTCAAGAATACTATCATTATCATGACAAGTAATCTTGGCTCACAATATGCCTTTGAACAGGACCCTGATGTACGTAAAGAACACTATGAAGAAGAGGTACAGAAGTTCTTTAAACCTGAACTGATCAATCGTATTGATGAAATTATTGTCTTTAATGCTTTAGGTAAGGATGTTCAGGTGAAGATTGCCGATAAGTTCCTGAATCTTCTTGCAGATCGTCTTGAAGAAAAGGATATCCATCTTGAGGTTACTCCGGCGGCAAAGGAAAGAATTATTACCCTTGGTGTAGACCCTCAGTTTGGTGCTAGACCAATGCGCAGACATATTCAAAGAGAAGTAGAAACATTGGTTGCCAAGACAATGCTTGAAAACGATGATCTTGAAAATAAGACCATCGTTGTAGATGCCGATGAAAACGGCTATAAAGTATTTGTTAAAGAGTAAGTAAATGTTCTTTAAGCCAGACAACGGCACCATCCTGTAAATTGGAAAGAGCAGAGTCATCTGCTCTTTCTTTTACTTTTTTCATGGCATTTCCCATAGCTACAGAAGTGCCTGCTTCTTCAAACATAGACAGGTCATTTTCTCCATCTCCTATAGCCACTACCTCAGTATCCTGAATATTTAACAGTTGCTTTAAGATGAGCAGTGAATTTCCTTTAGAAACTCCATGAGGGCATATTTCAAGCCATTTACTGTTCACAAAGAAATAAGAGTAGTTTTCCTGTTCCAGATGACTGACAAAATCTTTTAAAATAAAATGGAACGAAGAGAAACATAGTTTTTCACATGTTTGCAGATGTATTTTTGTAACCGGGGTCAGATGGTGTGGATAGTGCGGTTTTTTGCTTACTTTATGGTACAGGGCATATATACCTGAGTACACAATGGATGGGATATAAAACCATTTTGCACATGTATGATAGAATTTTTGATTGTCCGAAAAAGACATTACCATGGGATATTTATTTAAAAGATTCAGGCAGGCATCAATTTCTTTTGTCTGTAAAGGATCATGAGAATAGATTACTTTTCCAGATGCTTCGTAAATCTCTAGGCCGTTCATACAGCTGACATAGTCATAGACAGGCTTTTTAAAGATTCTCTGTACACTGTAAAAAGGTCTTCCACTGGAAATGAGTATTTGAATTCCTTGTTGCTGTAATGCATGTAAGACAGCATATCCCTCATCGGAGACTTCTCCGTGTATATTTAATAACGTTCCGTCAAGGTCCAGAACAACGAGCTTTGTATTTGTATTCATGGCTCTATTTTAATGTATTCTTACAATAATACGAATGCTTTTTGAATTTATCATTGAAAGATGTATAATAATTGCAATAGAAATAAGAGGGTTATACATGAATTTATATTTAAATATTGCAATGATTGTCGGTTTTGGCGCTTTGGCTATTATGATGTTTGTCAAATTCTTTAGAGTCAGAGGTAAAATCATCATTCAGGATAAAACCTGGAATGGTATTCGTATGGGTTTCGGGGTGATTGAAATACTGGCTGTTCTCAGTATATTTATGCAGGGAAATACTACTATCGACTATTTCCGTATTGTTATGATGGTCATGGCTTGTACTGCATACATGATTGCTCGTGATGGTCTTGGCGAAGAGGGACTGATTCACAATGGACATCTTATTCCATGGAATAAAGTGAGAGCATGGGATAAATCTGAAACCGGTAAATCCATTGAATTGTTCTTTACTCTGGAACCTGAAGATCCTAAGAAACCAGATAAATATTCTACGATTGAAATTGATTTTGATAAGAGCAATAAAGAACAGATTGACCGTTTCCTGAATCTGAATCTGAAACGTAAATACACAAGAATGAAACGTAAATAAGACTTGGAATGATTTCTGAGTCTTTTTTATTGACGTGTTCAATAAAACACCCTAAACTATAAATAGTCAAAATGACTATTGAGGAATTGCCTATGGAAATAAGAAACGAACAAGGTCAGACACTTCAGGAATTCTTAGATGCCTATGATGATTCAAAATATAAACATCCCAGTAATACGGTTGACATGATTTTAATGACTGTCTACGAAGACAGATTGAAACTGTTACTGGTAAAAAGAAGGAATCATCCTTTTATCGGAGACTGGGCATTACCTGGAGGATTTGTAGAATTTGATGAGGATATGGATGAAGCCGTAAGAAGAGAACTTCAGGAGGAAACCCATATTCAGGAGTATACGTATTTCCGTCAGTTGTATACTTTGGGAAATGCTGACAGAGATCCAAGAACCAGAGTGATTACCACTGCGTATCTTTCTTTGACACCATGTGAAAATATCAAGAATACATGTGCAGGAGATGATGCTCAGGATGCTGCGTGGTTTGACATTAAGAAAGTTACTTCTGTTATAGACAGTAATCACAGAGAAAGTATTCTTACCATCTGTAATGAGGAACTGAATGTTTATATGACTTTTAAAGTTATTGATACAGCACAGCAAAATTACATCAGAACACGTTCTTATCCGACAGAAGACAGTAATGCAGAACTTGCAGCGGATCATATCAAGGTCATTAATATGGCTATGGATCAGGTACAGCATCGTGCAGCCAGTACGGGTATCTTATTTAATCTTTTGCCTAAAGAATGTACGTTAAGACAAATACAGTCTGCGTATGAAGCTGTGATTGGTCATCCGACGGATACAGCAAATTTCAGAAGAGATATTCGTAAAATGCTTATTGATACAAATAAGAAAGTAAAGGTTAATGGCAGAAGCAGTGAATTGTTTACATTTAATCCTATGTTTACATATTTGAAGGAGAATTTATGAGAAACGTATTGGTTGTAGTCGACATGCAGAATGATTTTGTTGATCAGGCTTTAGGAACTGAAGAAGCTGTTCGGATTGTACCTGCAGTCATTGAAGAAATTCTAAATGAGAAGTACGATACAGTGATTGCCACACTGGATACACATAGTGAAGACTATATGTCCACACTTGAAGGAAAGTATCTTCCTGTCAGTCATTGCATTAAAGGAACGGAAGGATGGAAAATTCACCCTGAAATTCAGAAAGCTTTAGATACAAGAGATACTATCTATATTGAAAAACCTACTTTTGGGTCTCTACAGTTACAGGGTATTTTTGAACAGTACAGACCTGAAGAAATTACATTTACAGGACTATGTACAGATATCTGTGTGGTATCCAATGCCTTGCTTGCCAAAGCTGCATTGTATGAAAGCGAAGTAAACGTTATTGAAAAAGCTACAGCGGGTGTGACACCGGAATCTAAAGAGGCTGCTTTGAAAACCATGCAGTCCTGTCAGATTCATATTTTGTAAAAAATATATAAAGGAGAAAAAATATGTCAAATGTTACAGTAGAACCTTACATTCCAGATGAAGATTATGATAATCCTGCCATGGTGACAGACTTTTATGAGTTTACAATGGCCAACTGTCTGTTTTTGCACGGCTTTAAAGACACCATTATGGTTTTTGATATGTTCTTCAGAAAGAACCCGGACAATCTAGGTTATTCCATTAGTTGTGGTCAGAGAAAACTGGTTAGATTCTTAATGAATTATCATTTTACAGATAAAGATATTTGCTGGTTAAAAACTAAAGGTATGTCTGATGAATTCTGTGAATATTTACGAACATATAAGTGGAAAGGCGATGTGTACATGCTTAAAGAAGGTACTGTCTGCTATCCACAGGTACCAATGGTACGCATTGAATGTGATATGGTGGGAGCTATTCTGATTGAAACCTACTTATTACAGACAATGAACTTCCATTCTTTAATTGCCACAAAAGCAACACGTGTGACAGGACTGAATACGCATACTCCTAGAAATGTCATGGAATTTGGTACAAGACGTGCTCAAGGTAAGAGTGCAGGTAATGATGGGGCATATGCGGCAATTCTTGGTGGATGTATTGGTACTGCCAATTGTCTGGCTGAAATGAAGTTTGGACCGGATGTTAAAGCTGTTGGAACTATTGCACATTCCTTTATTGAATTCTATCCAAGTGAATATGAAGCATTTAAGGCATATGCTGAAACATATCCTGATAACGTATCTTTATTGCTGGATACATATTCCATCTTTGAATCCGGACTTCCAAATTTGATTAAACTGGATGACGAGCTGATTAAGAAATATCCGAATGATCCAAATAAGCGTGTTAAGAGTGCGCGTATTGACTCTGGAGACCTTGCACGTGGATATAAAAAGTTAAGAAAAGCTCTGGATAAAGCAGGTAAATCTTATATCAAGCTTGTCGCAAGTAACTCACTGGATGAAAAGACAATGAGTACTATGGAAATGTATGAAGATGCTCACTTTGATTCTTATGGCGTTGGTGAAAAGCTGATTACCAGTGCTACAGACCCTGTATTTGGTGGTGTCTATAAGCTTGTGGCTGTCAAGAATCCTGATGGTTCCTATACACCTAAGATGAAGTGCTCTGATTCCAGTTCGAAAGCAATTATTCCAGGTAAGCTGATGGCATGGCGTGTCTTTGATGAAGAAGGAAAAGGACAGTGTGATATTATTTCCATGTATGATGAAGTGCTGGAAGTTGGTAAGCCAATAGAAGTGATTAATCTGGATACTGATGAATTTGAAAGAAATCGTATCATTACTCCACTCGCTATAGAACCACTACTTGTCCCGCATATTATCCAGGGGGAACTTGTAATTGATCTTCCTTCTATTGCTGAAAAGAAAGCTTACGTAAAAGAGCAGATGGAAAATAAAGTGTGGGAGAGTGAACTCCGTCCTGAAATGCCTCATAAACATTATGTCGACTTAACTTTAAAAGTTGCTAAGACAAGAACAGATATGTATGAAAAACTACATGGAGGAAGAATTTGATCAAGGCTTTGGCATTTGGAGGTGCTTTTAATCCTCCAACCATTGCACATATTGCCTGTGCCAGATATGTTCTGGACACCTTGCATTATGAGAAGGTAATCTTTATTCCTACCAAAAGAGAATATGTTATGGAAGACCAGAAAAAAGGTTTCTCTTTTACAAATGAACAGAGAATTTCCATCTTAAATGCAATTGCAAAAACGAATCCATGGATGGTTGTGGAAGATTATGAAATTCAAAGTCCGACTCAGCCTAGAACATATACAACTTTATGTTATCTGAAACAACAGGGATATGATGTACAGTGGTTATGCGGTTCTGATAAATTGCCGGAACTTCAAAACGGATGGAAATATGTCCATGAACTGATCAATCAGTTCGGACTTGTCTGCATGACAAGAAGTCATGAAGATGTGGAAACACTGATTGATTCTGATGAATATTTAAAGACCTTAAAACATGGTATTACAATTGTACATACACCAGATACGCTGCAGTCTGTATCTTCTACTGAAGTAAGAAGACTGTTGCAGCTGAGGAAAGAAGAGGGGGACAATAAAGATATAGAGGATAAGCTCAATGCTTTATTGCCTTTGCCATTAGAAGAATTGGAGAAATTAGTATGATTAATGCGCATATGATAGAAGTTGGTGCAGTCACTTTGCAAGATAAAATTGCAGATCCATATCATCAGACAGAAGAAATCATCAAGGTTATGAAAGCTCATTCTGGCTGTGGTGTACTTGTCTTTCCTGAGCTTTGTCTGACAGGATATACATGTGCTGATCTGTTTTTTCAGTCTTCTTTGCTTGAAGGTGCTTTGCAGGGATTACAAAATATTGTTGAGGCCAGTACAGATTTCAAAGGCTTGTTAAGTATTGTGTCCATGCCTTTACAGTATCAAAATGCTTTGTACAACTGTGCTGTTGGTATACAGGAAGGAAAGATACTTGGTGTGATTCCCAAAGTATATATTCCTAATTATTCAGAATTCTATGAACAAAGATGGTTTACAAGTGGAGAAAATATTCTTAATGAATCTATTGTGCTTTGTCAGCAGAGGGTTCCTTTTTCAAGAAATATCTTATTTACAGATAAAGAAAGTACCGCATGTATAGGGTGTGAAACCTGTGAAGATGTATGGGTGTTGCAGAAACCCAGTTCTTCTCATTGCCTGCATGGTGCCAATATTATCTGTAATCCCAGTGCTTCAGATGAACTGATTGGTAAACAGGATTATAGAAGAAATCTGATTTCCATGCAGAGTGGAACTGGCTATTGCGGATATATCTACGCTTCCAGCGGCACTTATGAATCTAGTACGGATCTTGTTTTCTCAGGCCATTGTTTGATTGCGGAAAGTGGAAAAATTCTGAAGGAATCTATTTATCCATCTGGTACGAATGTTATTACTGCTATTGTGGATCTTGATCATATGGCTCATGACAGAATGCATACTACAACGTACATTAATGAACAGGATGACTACATTTATGTACCTTGCCATGTACAATCTGTTGTAAAGAAAGAAGATGTGGTTTCTTCATTTGCAGAAACTTTGAAAAGAAAAGAGTATTACATCCGAAGACTTCCATTTGTGCCAGAAGGCCAACAAGAAACTTATGAACGTACTAGAACCATACTGCAGATACAGGCTAATGGGTTAGCTACAAGAGTAAAAAACACCGGTATTAAAAATCTGGTAATTGGTATTTCCGGTGGATTGGATTCTACTTTGGCTCTTATAGTATGCGCTGAAGCTAAGAAGATCGTTCCGGATATTCATATTCTTTCATATACTATGCCTAATAGAGGCAATACGACCAGTCACACCTTAAACAATGCTTGGAAATTAATGGACTTATTAAGTGATGAAAAATATGAAGTTCCTATTGAATCTTATGTTCAGGACCATTTAAAAGCGATTGGTCATAGTGGTGAATATCAAGGCTGTGCAGATACCACTTATGAAAATGCTCAGGCCAGAATGAGGACGTATATTCTGATGGATGTAGCAAATATGAAAAATGGTCTTGTGGTAGGTACAGGGGATCTTTCTGAACTTGCTTTAGGATGGTGTACATATAATGGTGATCATATGAGCATGTATGCTGTGAATACTTCCATACCTAAAACCCTTGTAAAGTATATGGTGAAAGCCTATGGTGATAAAGCGGGAGGAGACTTGAAAGAAGTACTGTATTCTATTTGTGATACTCCTATTTCTCCTGAATTAACTCCGAACAAAGAAGGAGAGATTGCTCAGAAAACAGAAGAGAAGATTGGTAAATATGATCTGAATGATTTCTTCTTGTTCTATACTTTACGCTATGGAACAGATGTACAGAAACTGTTTGCTTTTGCCTTAAAAGCATATCCAGAAGTGTCTTTTGAAGATATGAAAGCTTCTTTAATTAGATTTTATAAACGTTTCTTTACACAACAGTTTAAACGCAGCTGTCTTCCTGATGGGCCTAAGGTTGGATCTGTCACTTTGTCTCCTAGGGGAGATTGGAGAATGCCAAGTGATGCCAGTGTTAAGCTGTGGATTGATCAGATTGAAAAAGCACAATAAAGGCTGTTGGTAATTAAAGTTAAAAAAGGAACAAAATAAGCGGTACTTGTTTACTCAGGTATTGCTTATTTTATGTTTATGACAAAGCATCATTGCTGTAAAATTCAAAGGTTGCTTTGTAGATTCACTAAGAAATACCCAAAAGATGCAGTTGCAGGTCTATACCTTTTGAAACGAAAATGGAAGGGGATATTCCTTTATTTACTTTGGCAATTTTCAAAAACATTTACTTTATTATCTTTCATTTCATCACTTGCAAATACCAACGGCATAGGTATCTGAATTAATAGAGCTCTGTCGGGGTAAACCCAGATGTGTTTGGACATCAGATTGTACAGCCGGTAAGAGCAAAGGGCAACGCAAGGGTGCTCATGCCTATAATAAGATTTATTATGTTTCGTTGCCTTTTAAATTCTTTTCAAGGTGATGGATTTAGCTTACTCTAAATATATTCAGTCAATACAAGGCGTCTTTAAAACAAACTCATTCTAAATGTGTATGAAAATAGTGTTGAAAACATCGTTTTTATACAAGCTTAGTAGAGGAATGGGGGAATATATTTCAATAGAACCTGATGTATGCTAATATATGCATGCTTAAAATCAGGTTTAGTGATTTGTATATCAGAGGAAACTGCGTAATGAGTTTGAAATTAATTGTTTGGGATTTTAACGGTACGATTGTGGATGATGTAAAGCTTTGTTATGACATTGAAACAAGAATGCTACAAGAAAGACACATGCGTACCTATACATTGGAGCAATACAGAGATATGTTTTGTTTTCCTGTTATAGAGTATTACTATAAGATGGGATATACCTTTGAAGAAGAGTCTTATGAAGATATTTCTGTAGAGTTTAATAAGTTCTACGATGAGGGTTTTCCTTCATTACAGGTTATGGAGGATTTTGCTGAAACAATCCAGATGTTTAAAGAAAATGGGCTAGAGAATGTCATTATCTCCGCTAGTAGACAAGATAAACTTTTAGCTCAATGTGACCAATTAGGTATTTCTTCGTATTTTACAAAGATACTAGGAACCGATAATCTACTTGGTGGATCCAAAATAGAAATTGCAAGAAAGTTTATGAAAGAACACCATGTGTTACCAGAAGAGTGTATGTATATTGGTGATTCTTTGCATGATGTAGAAACTGCCACTGCTATGGGTATCAGCAATATTCAGCTTGTAGCAAGAGGGCATCAGAGTAAAAAAGTGTTAAGTGCTTCTTTTAAGGAAGTGCATGATGCATTGAAAGAGATTGTATATGATGAAGAAATGTAGAGTAGATAAAAAGTGTGGAGCCTGCAGATACTTGACGGTTCCCTATGAAGAACAGCTTGCAGCTAAGAAGAAAAAAGTGCAGGCTTTGTTTCTGAAACAACAAGTAGAAGATGTTTTGGGAATGAAAGATCCTTATCATTATAGACATAAGATTTATGCTGTATTTGGAACAGATTTTAAAGGTCATGTACATGCAGGATTGTATGAAGAAAACTCTCATAAACCTGTATTTACAGATGCTTGTCTTATTCAGAATATTCAGGCAAATGCTATCTTAAAAGACATTGCCTATATTGCTGAAAAATGTGAAATCGATACCTATGACGAAGATGCTGATACTGGTACATTACGCTATGCGTATCTAAGAGTATCTCATGCGACTAAGAAGGTACTTGTTACTATCGTTATTGGTTCTAAACAATTACCAAGACAAAAAGCATTTGTTGCACAGCTACTGGAAAAACATCCTGAGATAGAAACGATTGTATTAAATTTTAATCATGGACATAATTCTATGGTATTAGGGCCTAAAGATAAAGTTCTTTATGGTAAAGGGTATATCCTGGATACATTATGCGGATTGCAATTCTCCATATCCGCACATTCTTTCTATCAGGTAAATCCTGTACAGACGGAAGTACTGTATTCTACAGCTATGCAGATGGCAAGACTGAACAGAAAAGATACAGTACTGGATATGTGCTGTGGTATCGGTACTATTTCTTTAATTGCCGCAAAAACAGCCAGTTTTGTGTTAGGCGTGGAAATTAATCCTGAAGCTATAAAAGATGCAAAATACAATGCAAGAAGAAATCATCTTGAAAACAAGACTGACTTTATAGCTATGGATGCTCAGGAGTTTATCACTCATCTGGCAGAAGTTCCTGATGTAGTTTTCCTGGATCCTCCTCGCAGTGGGCTGTCTGAATCTTTCTTGCATACATTAGGAGATTTAGGACCAAAGAAGGTAATCTATATTTCCTGTAATCCTGAAACACAGTCAAGAGATGTTCAAATTCTTAAAGATTATCGTTACAAAATTGAAAAGATACAGCCTGTAGATATGTTCCCATTCACATCG
>CAKVLT010000035.1 GCA_934757945.1 uncultured Bulleidia sp.
ATAGGATATCAGGACAGATTGCTTTACTCAATAAAAGAAGATATGAAACATTTTTATCAGCTTACAGTTAATAAAGTAATTGTGTACGGACATAAAAATTTAGATACATTTCCATCTGGTAAACCGTTACCCAAAAGAGAGAATATCGTTCTAAGTAAAACTGTTGATGCAATAGAGGGATGTACTGTAGTGCGTTCCATGGAGGAACTTGAAGACTATTGCCATATTCATCGCATAACCGATATTTATGTGATTGGAGGAGAAAGTGTATACAGACAGATATTACCGTATACTGAGTATATACATATGACGTATGTATATGCATATAAGCAGGCAGACAGATTTTTTCCAAAATTTGAGGACGACTTTATACTGCTGGATTCACAAACGTATGGCAATGGTGATGCTAAGTATGCTTTTATGACGTATATGAGAAAAAAGAAAGAGAGGGAATATGTGTGAGTTTCCTGAAAAATTTTTATGGGGTGCTGCTGTTCCTGCATTTCAGGCAGAAGGAGACTATCTGACAGATGGCAAGTCTTTAAGTGTCAGTGATGTAAGATTACATAAAAAGGCTATAGAAAAGTATGTAGCTGATACAGAGGTTGCAGTGGACTTCTATCATCGCTATAGATAAGATATTCAGCTGATGAAAGAATGTTGTCTGAAAAGTTTTCGCTTCTCCATTGTCTGGACACGTATTCTTCCTGAAGGTGAGGGAGAGGTGAATCCTGTTGGAATAGATTTTTATAATCGTGTCATTGATGAGCTGGCAACTAAACATATAGAACGGCTGGTGACTCTGTATTATTTTGATTTACCTCAGATTCTTGTGGATACATACAATGGATTTGTATCACGCAAATGTATAGATGCTTTTGTGAAGTATGTCAAAGTCTGTTTTGACAATTTTTGAGACAGAGTGAAATACTGGCTTACAATCAATGAAATGATGGTGATTACTCAGATTCCTTCCTTTCAAGCCATAACCTCCATGAAGGAGGCGTATCAGGCATTTCATCATATGAATATTGCACATGCCTTGGTCACAAAACTATACAGATCTATGCATTTAAAGGGGAAAATAGGGCCTTGTATTTCCTATACAACACGTTTACCGGCAACTATCAAATCCAGTGATGTGTTACTTGCTTACGAACAGGATGATTTCAATGTGTTTTCATTGATAGATGTGCATGTTTATGGCAAATATCCTCCATGCTTTATCAATACATTAAAAAAAGAAGGAGTTATGTTTTTTGATATGCTTGATGAAGATGAATTGTTATTATCTGATGCAAAACCGGATTTTATTGCTGTAAACTGGTATGTAACAGGAGTGATTGGACAATATATTGGAGAAGGTATGCACGGGGAATATACAGGTCCTGAATTACCACGTCAGAGTCGTGCTAAAAAGGGAGTGTATCAATACTACAGAAATCCGTATACTCCATACAGTGAGTTTAACTGGAACTGTGACGGAACCGGATTGCGTTTTGCATTAAGAAGACTGTATGCACGATACCATCTTCCAATCATGATCAGTGAAAATGGATGGTCTGCCAGAGAAACAATGTCTGAAGATAAAAAAATTCATGATGACTCACGTATTGCCTACATAAAAGAAATGATAGAGGCCATGTCCTGTGCCATTGATGACGGAGTGGAGCTGTTCGCATATGAACCATGGTCATTTACAGATGTGTTAAGTTCATCTCAAGGAATGGATAAACGCTATGGACTTGTATTTGTGGATCGTACCAATGACGACATCAAAGAGCTGAAAAGATATAAGAAGGATAGTTTTCATTATTATCAGCAGGTGATTAAGGAAATGAGTAATAACGGATAGCAATGTTTGCTATCCGTTATTTTTCAGACATCAAAAAAGCCCTTATCCCATCAGAATAAGAACTTCACAGATTGTATTATTCAGCTTCGTAAGTCTTAGCTTCTTCTTCACCAGTTAATACACGTAGAGCACCCTGAGCAAGAGCAATCATTTCTCTTTCACCAGGAATAGCTACAACAGGAGCAATCCAGTCTACATAGGAGGCAATACCGTCAACGATATCCTTACCATAAGCGATACCTCCAGTTAACAGGATGGCATCTACTTTACCGTGTAATACAGTGGCAAGAGCACCAATATCCTTAGCGTGCTGATAGATGAAAGCTTCCTTGATCAGTTTGGCTTTCTTATCACCGTTTTCAATCATCTTGTTAACTTCACGCATATCTGCTGTACCAAGGTAAGCTACGATACCTGCATCACCTACAGCACGCTTCATCATGGCATCAACTGTTGGGTATTTACCAGAATAGCATAAACGAATCAGATCACCGACAGGAACTGCACCGGAACGTGTTGGAGCAAAAGCACCGTCACCATCAAGACCGTTGTACATATCAATCCATTTACCATTAATGATAACACCAGTTGTGCATCCACCACCCATATGGGCAACAATACAATTTACTTCTTCAAATTTTTTGCCTACGGACTTAGCATATTCTCTTGTGACAGCACGCATATTTAATGCATGGATTAAAGAACGTCTGGAAATATCAGGCATACCTGAAATTCTTGCAACATCCTGTAATTCATCTACTGCAGTTGGATCTACGATATAAGAAGGCTTTCCCAGTGGGTCGGCAATTTTCTTTGCGAGAAGTCCGCCGAGGTTAGCAGCGTGATCGCCATGTAATGCAATAGTCAGATCGTGAACAATAGCGTCATTCACTGTATACGTACCTGCTGTGATAGGATGGAGATAGCCGCCTCTTCCTACACAGGCATCCAGTTTAGTAACATCATAATTCTGTTCTTTCAGATAATTCATGATAACGTTGTAACGGAAATCAAGCTGATCGATTGTTTTTGGAAATTTAGCCATTTCTGAAGCGGGGTGATCTAACACAACTTCAGATACTTTTGTATCATCTTCAAATAATGCAATTTTTGTAGAAGTAGAACCCGGATTGATTGCCAGAATATTGTATGCCATATTAACCATTTACCTTTCTCATGTGTTCACATAATAATGCTGCTAAAGCAATAGAATAAATCTTTGTTTCTTTAGTATCGGAACGGGATGTCAGAATAACCGGAGCAGCTGTTCCTACCAGCATACAGCCGTTTTTGACACCTGGTACCATATGTACGATTGTTTTGTATACGAGGTTACCTGCATGAATATCAGGGAATAACAGAACATCGGCACAACCTGCACATGGACGGTTCTGAGCACCTTTTTCTTCTGCAGCTTCAGGATATAAAGCAATGTCCAGAGAAAGAGGTCCGTCAACTACACAGTCTTTAATTTCACCACTTTCACATGCTTTACGTAATTCGTCTGCATCTACAGTGTTCTGCATCTTAGGATTAACAACTTCTACAGCTGCTAATGGAGCAACTTTAGGATTTTCAACTCCACAGGATTTAGCAACGTCTACATCATAGGCGATAATGTCTTTTTTATCCTGTAAAGAAGGATATGGAATAAAAGCTACATCAGATAAGAAAAGTAAACGATTCATACCTGGAATCTCAAAAACAGCAACGTGAGATAGAGGTTTACCTGTTCTCAGACCTACTTCTTTATTAAGAACGGATTTCAGGAAGTTCTTTGTTGGAAGAAGTCCCTTCATATACATATCTGCTTTTCCGTCATGCACTAACTTAACAGCTGTTAATGGAGCCTGGTCACCATCTGGCTCATTGATGATAGTGAATTCATCCAGATTCATATTAATTTCTTCTGCGATAGAACGAATTTTTGCTTCATCACCTACAAGAATTGCATCAGCAATTCCCATTTCGTGTGCGCCCTGAACAGCTTCTAACACTGCTTTGTCTTCTGCGCATGCGACAGACAAAACTTTCTTTGAAGAAGATGAAAGTTTTGATAAAAGCTCACTAAAGTTTTTTGCCATAATCTTTTTGAAAAGCCTCCTTATTTGCTTTTACACATGCTATATGTTAACATATTCACATGGTAGATTCAAGGTAAACACCTTGAATGAAAAGGGAATATAAAAAGAAGGACGATAAAAATGAAAGCTGTGTATTCCGGGACATTTGATCCTGTTACAAACGGACATATGGACATCATTCAACGCGCAAGTAAAATCTTCGATGAAGTGATTGTTCTGATTATGAAAAATCCAAACAAGCATTGTTTATTTCAGGAAGAAGAGAGAAAAAGGCTGATTGAGCTCAGTGTACAGGCCGCACATCTGGACAATGTCACAGTTGTGACAGGTACAGGGCTGACTGTGGATATGGCAAAGAGCCTTGGAGCTCACGTCATTATTCGTGGTATCAGAGCAGTCTCTGACTATGAATATGAACTGATGCAGGCTACAGCCAATATGATGCTGAACAGCAGTATTGAAACTATGCTGATGATTGCAAGACCGGAATATTCTTTCCTGTCATCTTCTGTAGTTAAAGAAATTGCATTGAATCACGGAAATATAGAAAACATGGTGCCGGATGTCATTGTGAAAGAAGTGCAGGACAGAATGTCAAAGTATTATTAAGAACCTGAAAAAGGTTCTTTTTGGTATCAGGAGGAACATGCTATGTACATATATGCAGGATCGATTACAGAATCCACAGGATCTGTGAAGGGAAGCGGTAAAGGTATTACCGTGTTCAGTTTTGATGGAGAACATCTTCAAAAACTACAGGAGGTTGAAGAGTTACAGCCGAGTATCTTAAAGGTGTATGGTGACAGACTGTACTGTACCAATGAGGTGAAAGATTTTACAGGGCTTAATGGTTCTGGTGGCGGTGTATCTGCTTATGCAGTGAGTAAAACAGATGGAACAATTCAAAAAATCAGTCAATCGATTTCTTATGGGTCAAGACCTTCTTATGTGATGAAAAGTGATGATGGAAAACACCTGTTTGTCACAAATCATGGCTCCCATACAACTGTTACCTGTCATTACAGAAAAAACAGTTTTGGACAGTTTGTACTGGAAAGACAATTTGATGATAGTTCTGTTGCTATGTTTGCATTACAGAAAGATGGAGCCATAGGAGATTTACAAGATCTTCAGCTCATGCAGGGAAGTGGATACTGGTGCCATGGCGGAGGACAGTCCACCAGTCATCTGCATTGTGTAAAGACGCAGGGAGAATACATCTATACATGCAACAGAGGCAAGGATACCATTAAGGTCTTTACATATAAAAATAACAGATTGCAGCTGATACAGGAATATCAGTGTCCGTACGGGTATGCACCAAGACATATGGAGATATCCAAAGAATACGCCTGTGTATTGTATGAAAACTATCCTGCAGTATCCTTGTTTCAAGTAAAGCTTGGAAAACTGCATGAACTCGACATAACCATTACCATGCCTGCAACATATTATGATGTTTTTCCTTTACCTCATTTTGATAAACCTCATGCAGATAAAGAAGAAATCAATACCTGTGGTATGGCAGATAAAAGACGTGCCATGCCAAGTGATATTCATGTGTTTAAAGAGTATGTTTATGTGTCCAACAGATGTTTTTCTTCTTTTGGAACGATTTCTTTACTGAAGATGGAAAAAGAAAAAATAATGTATAAAACTTCTTATACCTTACCGGGGAAAGATCCTAGAGGTTTTGCGGTAAGCCAGGATGGAAGGTATCTTTTTGTTGCACTTTGTGATACAGGAAAGATATATGTATACGCATTGGATTCTGATACAAAAGAGATTGTTAAAGAAATTGACCATATGGATTGCCCTGGGGTTTCTTCTCTGGCTGTTGTATAAGGAAGAGACAGTATATGAAAAATGTATATTCTGATTATGGTTTTGGTTACTATACAATACGCATATAAGGAGAATAAAACTTATTTCAGAAAATACATATATTCCTGAAATCGGAGGAAGATTACGTAAAAATCTTTTACGGTTACCAGAAGCAATACATCAGGCAAGCGGTATAGTCATTAACGGAAGAAGAATCAGAAGTTTTGTGTTTACTACAGATCTTGCAATTACTCGTAATTGTGATGCGGATGCAGTGTTTGCGGTATACCCGTTTACTCCACAGCAGGCTATCAGTGATGCGATTATTAAAGCCTCCTGTATTCCTGTGTTTTGTGGGGAGGAGGTACGACTAAAGGATTACGTACAGTGTCACCTGCAAAAGATGTGGAATCACAGAGAGCTATGGGTGTGGTACTGAATGCACCGATTTCCGATTTGAATTTGCTGGCAGTTTCCAAGGCAGTGGATATCCCGGTGATTGTCACAGTAACAAAAGAAGATACAGATATTCGTGCAAGACTGGAAGCAGGTGCTTCTATTTTGAATATTGCCTGCGGGCATCGAACCTGTGATGTTGTACGTAAAATACGTGCAGATTATCCTCGTGTACCACTGATAGCTTCAGGAGGTAACACAGAGGAAACAGTACTGGACACAATTCGTTCAGGTGCCAATGCCATCACCTATACACCACCTTCTGTGCAGCATATGTTCAAGCAGCTGATGGCAACTTACAGAGAGAAATGAAAGATTTTTCAGAAAAATAATGTTGATAAGTTGCTGAAAATAGAGTAAACCATTTACATGAGCAAAGAAAAGGAAAAGTATCTGCTTACGGGATTAAGTGAGGAATGGAATAGTGGGAACCGTTCTATCTACGAAACAGTGAAAGAACACCTTGGAGCTTCAAACCGAAATTTCTTAAAGTAGGCTTTGACGGAAGCAGACCGTTATCAGACTGATATTCAATGATAGTTGGAAAAAAGTGATTGATGCATATCAATAAGTTGGGTGGCACCGCGGAGTATACAGTTCTTCGTCCCTGATAAGGACAGGAACTGTTTTTTAGTATTTGGAGGATAAATATATGTGCGGTATTTTAGTTTCAACAGACTCAGCAACAGATGTCACAGCTTTTAAGAAAGGTCTGTCTGCATTAAAGGACAGAGGACCGGATGATTCCAGAATCATGGATACAGGAAAAGGTATGATGGGCTTTCAAAGACTGGTCATCATGGGATTGACACCTGAAGGTATGCAACCATTTGAAAAAGACGGAAGGTATGTTGTGTGTAATGGGGAAATCTATGGATTTCGCCCTGTTAAGGAAATGCTTGTGAAGAAAGGATATATTTTTTCGTCAGATTCAGATTGTGAGATTCTTTTACCATTATTTGAAGAAAAGGGGAAGGAAATGTTCTCCATGCTGGATGCGGAATTTGCTATGGCAATGTATGATCCGAAAATCGGATGGATTGCTGCAAGAGATCCCATTGGTATTCGTCCTTTATTCTATGGCTATACAGAAAACGGAAAGATTTGTTTTGGTTCTACTGTTGCCAGTCTGCAACCAATATGCAAAGGTATCATGCCATTTCCTCCGGGATATTATTACTGTAATGGAGAATGGGTTGCCTATAGAAAAATCTATAAGGCAGACAGATTGATTACAGATGATCTTGAGACAGTCTGCAGTTCCATTCATGACAAGCTGATTAAGGCGGTGGTAAAAAGAATGGATGCTGATGCTGAAGCGGGATATCTGCTGTCAGGCGGGCTGGATTCTTCACTTGTATGTGCCATTGCACAAAAACATAGTGAGAAACCGATTCGCACTTTTGCAATCGGTATGGATACAGATGCCATCGATTTAAAATATGCACGTGAAGTAGCAGAATACATTGGTTCTGTACATACAGAATTTACCATGACAAAACAGGATATTCTGGAAGCTTTGCCTGAAGTAATCAAAACTCTTGAAACATGGGATATTACAACCATACGTGCCTCTCTTGGAATGTATATTTTGTGCAAAAAGATTCATGAAACTACCAACATTAAGGTGTTAATGACAGGGGAAGTCAGTGATGAACTCTTTGGATATAAATATACGGATTTTGCTCCGGATAAACAGAGTTTTCAGACAGAAGCAGAAAAGAGAATCAAAGAACTGTATATGTATGATGTATTACGAGCAGACAGATGTATTTCCTCTAACTCCATGGAGGGAAGGGTGCCTTTTGGAGATCTGGATTTTGCGCAATACGTGATGGATATCGACCCGGCTATGAAGATGAATACATATGGTATGGGAAAATATCTGCTGAGACATGCGTTTGAAAAAGATCATTTGTTACCGGAAGATATTCTTTTCAGAGATAAAGCAGCTTTTTCTGATGCAGTGGGTCATTCTCTTGCGGATGATTTAAAGGAATATGCTTCAATAAAATATACAGATGAAACCTATGCACAGGATGTGAAGAAATATACCTGGTGTACGCCTTTTACAAAGGAGTCCTTACTCTACAGAGATATTTTTGAGGTATACTATCCTAAACTGGATGCACTGATTAAAGATTACTGGATGCCAAATAAACAATGGAAAGGATGCGATGTGAACGATCCTTCCGCAAGATATCTCAGTAACTACGGAAACAGTGCGAAATAAGGAGAAGTATATATGGAATGGAGTACTTATGGTGGGATTGTAGCTGTTTCCAATTCTGTTAGAAAATTTGCAGGTAAAAAAGTGTATCATGATACAGATTCTGTCGTAGATGAATGGTTTAATAAGAATCAGTTCAGATGTGTGGTTGTATTGCTGATAGATGCCTTAGGTACTTCTGTTCTTGAAAAACATTGTGATGCAAACGGTTTTTTCTTGAAAAACAGAGCAAAAAAAACAATGACAGTTTTTCCTCCGACAACCTCTGCGGCTACGACTTCCTTAAGAACAGGGAAGAATCCTGCAGAAAACGCATGGCTGGGATGGAATCAGTATTTTAAAGAAATAGATGCCAATATTATTTTGTTTATGAATAAAGACCAGTATACAGAAGAGTCTTATCCAGGTTTTACTGAAAAAACTTTGCCTGTTACTTTTCTGGAAGAGGAAATGTCTCAGAATAGCTGTACCATATGGCCTTCATGGGGGAAAAGTTATCCCTCAGATACTTTCAGCAAGATGTGGCAGAACATAGTGGATGTTTCAAAGAATACGGATATGCACTATATTTATGCGTACTATGACGCACTGGATACTTTTATGCACAGACATGGTCCTTCATCACCTGAAACAGGTAAAGAGGTACTGGAACTTGAAAAGATTACAGAAGAATATTCCGGACAACTTTCAAAAGATGTGGGAGTAATACTACTGGCAGATCATTCTCAGATAGATGTACACGGTCAGGCTATGGAGGAACATCCGGAACTGGTGGAATGTTTTTCAAAAAAACCGGCTCTGGAGCCAAGAACAATAGCTTTCTATATTCGTGAAGATAAAAAAGATTATTTCCGTCACAGATTTCAGGAAGTGTATGGTGATAGCTTTGATCTGTATACACCTGAAGAGGTGGTGAAAGAGTCTTTTTTTGGGCAGGGAGTGCCTCATGAAAGAATGAAAGAATTCATTGGTGATTTTCTTGCTGTTGCCAAATCGGATAGTTCTCTGATGTTGGGAAAGCCGGATAAAGTGAACCTTATTCAAGGCGACCATGCAGGTGGTACGAAGGCTGAGGCAGACATTTCAGTCATTTTGTTAAAAAATGCCAATAAGTAAGTGCTTACACAGGTTTTTGTAATATTTTTTGTTGCTATAACTTAAGAATTGCATGAAAATAAAAATATACAAAAGGAGCTTCCATGATATACACCGTAACATTAAATCCATCTTTGGATTATATAGTAGAAATACCGGAATTGAAAACCGGACAAATGAATCGTACAACTAATGAAATCATCGTTCCTGGAGGAAAGGGAATCAACGTTACCTATGCGTTGAAAGAACTGGATTGCGAATCTATTGCTTCAGGGTTTGTTGCAGGAAGAACTGGCAAGATGCTGCTGGATATGCTGCATCAGAATTTTATTCAGACAGATTTCATTGATGTATATGGTGGAATGACCCGTATTAATATTAAAGTACAGGGTAAGGAAGAAACAGAAATCAACGGAAGCGGTCCCAAGGTCACAAAGGAAGAACTGGAAATCGTAAAATCCAGAATATCTTCTTTAACTGAAAGAGATACACTAATTGTAAGTGGAAGTTTACCTAACGGTGTTCCTTCTGACTTTTATTACGAGTTTATACAATGTGCCAATGAAAAAGGATGTACCTGTATCCTGGATGCTTCAGGTGAAGCTTTTAAGAAGGCTGTAGAGGCCTGTCCGTTTCTTGTGAAACCGAATCGCACGGAATTATCCGAACTGTTTGATAAAGATATTCATTCTTTCAGTGAAGTACTGTACTATGCTCGCTGTCTTCAGAGTATGGGACCGAAAAATGTTCTGGTTTCTCTTGGCAAAGACGGAGCTGTACTTTTATGTGAAGATGGTACTGTTTACAGAGGAAATGTTCCTGAGGTAAACGGAAGCAGTATTGGAGCTGGGGACAGTATGGTTGCCGGATTTGTCAATGCAATGAAAAAGAATGCAGATATGCATGAGGCTTTTTTGCAGTCTTTGATTATGGGAACAGCAACTGCTTCAGTAAAAGGTATTGCTAATCAGTTTGAAATAGAGAAAATCAAAGGACAGATAACTGTAGAAAGAATAATGTGCTGAGTATGATGAAACAATATGATGTAGTGGCTTTGGGTGAGTTGCTGATAGATTTCACAGATAACGGATTAAGTGCACAGGGCAATCCTGTTCTTGAAGCTAATCCGGGTGGTGCGGTATGTAATGTATTATCCATGTTATCCAGATTTCAAAGAAAGACAGCCTATATCGGAAAAGTAGGAAGAGATGGTTTTGGCACGTTACTTGAGTCTGCTTTAAAAGAACAAACCATTGATACCCGAGGTTTGAGATTTGATGATACGGTACATACAACGCTGGCAATTGTTCTGACAAAAGAAGATGGGGACAGAGATTTTGCTTTTTATAGAAATCCAGGTGCAGATATTTGTCTTACAGCTGAAGAAGTAGACTACGACTTGATTCGCAACTGTTCCATTTTTCATTTTGGTTCTTTATCTTTAACGGATGAACCTGTAAGGACAGCGACCCTTAAGGCTTTACAATGTGCTAAAAAAGCACATTGTCTTATCTCTTTTGATCCAAATCTTAGAGAACCACTATGGAAAGATCTGCAACAGGCACATGAGCAGATTCATTATGGATTGCAACAGGCAGATATTTTGAAAATTTCTGATAACGAAATACAGTGGTTTACCGGTAAACAGGATTTTGAAGAAGGTATCGAATATCTGAAAAATAACTATCCTGGTTTAAAGCTGATTTGTTTATCCAAAGGCAAAGACGGCAGTTGTGCCTATACATCCACATGTAAGGTGTATGTGCCAGCATTCCTGCAGGAGGACACCATTGAAACTACAGGAGCTGGAGACACTTTCTGTGCATGTGTACTGGAGACTGTTCTTGAAAAAGGTCTGGATGGCCTGGACGAGGATACTTTACAGACAATGCTTGTAAGAGCTAATGCAGCCGCAAGTATTGTCACAACACGAAAAGGTGCTTTAAGAGTCATGCCGTCACAGTCTGAAATCCAGAAGTTTATAAAATAAAAAAACGAAGAATCTAAAGTTCTTCGCTGAAAGCATTGCGTATCTGATACCGTAATGCTTTTTTTAATTGTATGTATTTATCTGCGTCTGATACTTCATAAGGCATTTTTGTATTTAAACAGGTCAGAAAACGAATTGCACCTTCTATATCCTGTTGTGTAATGACAAACTGTGGCTCTTCTGTGAGAGTGATGCCTTGTGCTTTCAGGCAGTACTTACCAAAAGGCGGATGACCATTTTTATCCAGGATGCGCATTTCATCATGACTGAGAGGCAAAGGCGAAATATCCAGCTTTGTATAAGGGGGTAAAAGTACCTCTGCTTCTTCTGTCTTCTGATAATCATGTAAGATGTGCGCAAAGTCTGCGCAACGAGTTCCTTTTGGAAGATGACATTCCAGTAAAACAATGCCTTCTTTATCCTGATATTGTTTTAAGAAGCTGTTCTTACTGGTGGAAGTAAAGGCAATGGTTCTGCACGCTTTTTGCATCTGTTGAAAATCATACAGTCTTTCCACTCGCGTAGTAATCATTGAGGAGTTACAGGGAGTACAGGCGCGAAACAACAACTTACAGGCATGAATGAGCTCAGTGCAGTGTGCAATCATGTCTGTATTGAATTTCTTGTTTTCAAGTATTTTCAGATTTTCATTTTCCAGACCATCAAAAAACACAGCGTTCCATGTGACATAGGCTTTATAGTCTGAATAGAAGGGTAACTGTCCTTCATACATTTTGACATATGTCACTATTTCTTCTTCTGTCATCTTACTTGTGGAATAAAGTGTTGTGGCTGTATACAGGGTCCATGGTGACACGGATGCCCAGAGCTCTGAAAACATCCTGGTCTTCCTGAGGAATCACTACTGTACAATGTGCTTCGGAGCCTTTCAGTAAAGACAGCTGTTCAATTGCCTGATGCGCATAGTCGTTTTTTTCAGCAATGATTGCCAGAGCAATCAGTAATTCATCGGAATGCAATCTCGGATTGTGATTTCCCAGAGAGGAAATCTTCAGATGCTGGATAGGAACGACATCTTCAGGTTCGATCAGGTGTGTTTCTTTGGAAATGCCTGCCAGTGTTTTCAGTCCGTTGATAAGTGCTGCTGCAGATGGGCCAAAAAGATCAGATGTTTTTCCTGTGACAGTTCTTCCGTCCGGAAGTTCAATGGCCATGGCAGGTTCTTTGGAACGCTTGGATTTATCACGTGCAATAGAAACTACTTTACGATCTGAAGGATGAATATCACATTCATTCATCAGTCTTTCAATCTTTTCAACTGTTTCAATAGAAGCTTTATCCTGAATGTAGTCTGAATAGATACGATAGTAACGACGGATAATTTCTTCCTTGCTTGCCTTACATACAGCTTCTTCATCGTCAATACAGAATCCGACCATATTCACCCCCATATCTGTAGGAGAATGGTATGGAGAAGTTTCCATGATACGTGTGATGATGCGGTTCAGTACAGGGAAGATTTCAATATCTCTGTTGTAGTTGATAGCTGTTTTTCCATAGGTTTCCAGATGGAACGGATCAATCATATTGACATCGTTCAGGTCTGCAGTAGCTGCTTCATAAGCAAGGTTAACCGGATGCTTTAATGGAAGATTCCATACAGGGAAGGTTTCAAATTTAGCATATCCTGAAGAAATACCATGCAGCTGATCGTGATACATCTGAGAAAGGCATGTGGCCATTTTTCCAGAACCAGGTCCTGGAGCAGTCACCACAATGAGATTTCTTGTGGTCTGTACGTACTCATTCTTTCCAAGACCGTCTTTGGAAACAATATAGTCCACATTTCCAGGATACCCTGGAATAGGATAATGCAGGTATGTTGCAATGCCTGCTTTTTTTAAGGTTTTACGGAAGGCTGCCACACTTGGCTGGTTCGCATATTGTGTGATGACAACACTGCTGCAATATAATTGCAGTTCTTTGAATTTATCCAGTAATCTATATACTTCCTGGTCATATCTGGTGCCAAGATCTGCTCTTTTTTTAGGATGCTCAATATTGTTGGCATTGATGCATATAATAAGTTCAACCTGATCTTTTAACTCACTCAATAATCTGACCTTGTTATTAGGCTCATACCCGGGTAATACTCTTGAGGCATGGAAGTCTTCAAACATTTTCCCTCCAAATTCAAGATATAATTTTCCGTGGAATAACTGGATACGTTCCAGGATTTTATCTCTTTGCATGGATAGATATTTTTCAGAATTAAATGGCGTGTTCATATGTTTTCCCTCTTTCCTCCATCTATTGTACAAATTTTTAAATTTTCTCAAAGAAAAAAAACATTTTTTAACAATATATATTTTGAAGGGAGGTGTCTGTATGACTACCTATACAAAATTTAAAGAAGAATGTGCAGTTTATGGAGAGTATCAAAGAAGAATGGAGGTGTTACAGCAAAATATTGAACAACAGGAAGGTATTCATAAGGAAGAATTACAACATGAGCTGGAACAGCTACAGGAGAAAGTGAAAAGGGTGGATGAAGTATTTGACAGTCTGCAGGAAAACTATGGAGTAGAGACAAGAATGTTACTTTACAGATTATTCATTGGAAAGGAAAAGCCTGAAGCTCTGGCAAAAGAAATACAACAGGATCCCGTTATCTTTCAGTTTCAGGTGGAAGCGGACGTACATACAAGTCTGATATCCATTGCACTTCAGCAATACAGAGGTCTGTATGCTTGAAAAGTGGTTTGCATGTCTGATGAGTGCTTTACTGATAACACAGGTTTATGGAAAAGAAACATTGTCAAAGCATACATACACGTTGCAGGTGGAATGCAAGGACAGAGATGTACAGGGGTTACAGCTGGATATTTATGATAAGAACGATAATAAAGTGACATCAGTGGAAGTGAACAGCGAAGGGAAAGCCTTAGCAGAGCTTGAAGAAGATATCTATACTGTACGAAGTGATCCTGCTTTTCAGGGTATATTACCTTATGAAAACACATTGAAAAAGGAGGGGGATATCCTGCAGCTTGAGGCCATTCATATAGTGGTTACCAGTGAAATACCAATGACTTATGTCTTACAGGAAGAGGAAACAAAAGAAACCATGATAATAGATATTGAAAATGAAGAAGATATAGGAAGGTATGCAGTGTATGGTAAATCCTATACTCTGTATCAGAAAGAACCTGCAGAAGGGTATGCTCAGCATTCTCCGGTTACATTTACAGTGGGAAAAGAAAAAACAGATATCCATTTTGCCTATGTTCACGGATATCCTGTAACACTTGAAAGTGAGGTATTGGCAAAAGCAATAGTGTATAAGGACAAGGATTGTAAAGAACCTCTTGTCAATCATCTGGGTAAACCTATGTGTATTACCTCAAATGAGAGCATATATCTTCCTCCCGGCACATACTGTTACAGATATGAAGATATAGATTCTCACTACTATGCCATAGAAGATGTCTTTTCTTTGGAAGTGAAAGACGATAAGGTAACCATACAGCCGGATTTCATACAGGTAACGAAATCTATCCTGTCTGATACCTTGTTGCCGTATACCTTTACTTTAACAAAAGGAAACGGAGATGTGGTGGAACAGTGGGTGAATGATGGTCAGACAAAACAGATGGTATTGGAAAGAGATACGGAATACACATTGAAAAGTGATGCTGTGGAAGGAGGGTATGCCATTTTACCTGTCAGCTTCTTTACTTCACTTTACAAAGAGGACAGTTTACCGATAGAGATAAAAGGTCTTCCTTTTTCTGTCTTTCTTGAAGTGAGAGATGCTTTTACAAACCATTGCATAGAAGGCGTGGAGGTACAGATGTATGACATTACACAGGATGCTTATGCCACATATCTGTCTTCAAAGAATCCTTTGAGTGTACAGGGAATCTTTTCTCAGGATGAAGTCAGTTTTGAAATACCTTCTGTTCCTGCAGGGTATCTGCCTTCTTTTGAAAAGATTACCATGAATATCGATGGTCAAAGCACATACACGGTATGTCTGACATTACAGCCTTATGTGGAAATCTATGTACCTCTTCCTGAAGATACCAGAGACTTTATGTATGGCTTGTATATGGACAGTGCCTGTTCATCTATAGCAAAAGATATTGAAGGGAATCCTGTATGGTTTCACTCTTTAAATCAAAGAGCCAATGTGGTTAATGGTACCTATTATTTAAAACAGACTCAGAAGGAAAAGAATTACTATACAGATACGCAGGTATATACCATAGAAACTGACAGTGGTGTTCAACCTTCAATACAGGTAGAACCTGTATTGAAAAAGTGCCTGATTTCTGCTTCTGTTAAAGATTACGATACAGGTCAATGTATGCCAGAGGTGAAAATAGAGCTGAAAGAAGAATCTGGTAAAGTCATAGATACATGGTATGGTACACAGGAAAAACAGATTGCAGTAGAACCAGGCGTTACTTATATTCTTGAACAGGTAAATACACTGGACCATTACTCGTATGCTACACCTATGCGTATACGTGTGGAAGATCTGCCTTCTGATATGATGTACTATGCATTACATGTACGCAGATATTTTCAGGTTTCCATGCGTCTTGAAGAAGGAATGGAATATCAGCTGTATCATGATGAAGAAAGAAAGGAAGCTGTAAAGGATATAGAAGGAAATCCTGTAATATTTCACGCCGATAACATTTATCCTCTGAGACAGGGGCAGTATTGTCTGTTTCAGACGCAATCCAGTTCCAGATATTTCAGAAAAAACGATTTTGTTTCAGTGTACATCGATAAAGACATGGAAATACATGATGTGCCTCAAAGTGCCGGCGTGATTTTAGAAGTGGTAGATGATTTTTCGCATCAGATAGAGGGAACCATCTGGGCTCTGTATGATGAAGAACATAGAAAACTATTAGAGACAGGGGAGACAGGTAAAACCACTATTTCTTATCCTTTTGTGGAATGCGGCAAAACGTATACACTGCAAAATGTTCGAATGATACCGGGTATGCAGGCTGTACAGGAGGTATACACTTTTACTGTTCCTGAAACTGCGATAGAAATACCGCTGATTACGTTACAGATCAGAAAAGAAAACAAAGTTATGGAGATAGCGGAAGTAAAGGAAAGGACATATTCCGGGTATGCAACGGCAACAGGAATATGTGTGGGAATAGTCACGGGAATCTTTATTTTCTTCAGAACATTAAAGAATAGATTTTGAATCCGACTTTGATTACAATGTAGTCATATGGATCAGATGATTACAATATTTGAAATTATTGGGACGATTGCTTTTGCAATCAGTGGAGCTATCACTGCTTTGAAAGCGGGAATGGATATTTTTGGTGTCATTATTTTGGGCGTGTTTACCGCTACTGCAGGAGGCGTATTAAGAGATGTGGTATTAGGGCATTGCCCTCCTGAGGCGTTTATCCATCCACGCTATGTATTTGCTTCTGCAATTACCGCATGTATTGTGTTTTCTATTATTGCAAGACAATCCAAACACCCGACCAACGAGCAAAGTGAATTCAGAAGACTGAGTCTTTTGTTTGGAGATTCCATAGGTCTTGGAGTATTTACAGTGCTTGGGATGAATCAGGCAATTAAGCTGTATGGTGTGGATAATGGCTTTCTCATTGTTTTTTCTGGTGTGATTACCGGGGTAGGCGGGGGAGTTTTAAGAGATGTGATGATTCATGAACTGCCGGCAATCTTCAGAAAACATATTTACGCTCTGGCTTCTATTGCAGGAGCGTTGATTGCTTTGCCCTTATTCCGTATGCATGAAACCAAACTGGCGATATATATGGGTTCTTTTGTGGTTTTATGTATTCGACTGATGGCTTCTCATTACAAGTGGAGTTTACCAAAAGTTGTCAAAGAGGATTAAAAAAATGTGCTTTATGCACATTTTTTTAATTACTCATCACCAAAGGAGATACCCATGAATTTCGCTTCCTGAATGATAGGAGCTTTAGGGTCAACCGTCTTTAGTTTTCCGGCTACTTCTTTCAGAGGAACAGTGATCATTTCTCTGTTTTTATACGCTACCATAACACCGTATTTTTTCTTCAGAATCAATTTTGCGGCTTCGGCACCAAGTCTTGAAGAGAAGACTCTGTCATAGGCAACAGGAGCTCCGCCTCTCTGGATGTGCCCTGGAACAGTGACACGCACTTCTCTGCCTGTTTTCTTTGTAATCTGGTCTGCCAGCTCATAAGAAACAGAAGGGAAGGTATATTTTTCGAGTTTCTTTTTATATTCTTTTTTAGTCAGCTTGGCATCCTGTTTGGAAATGGCACCTTCAGCTACGGCAATGATTGTGAAACGTTTTCCCTGTTTATCACGATTTTCAATGACATCTACAATATTGTTGATATCATAAGGAATTTCAGGAAGCAGGATAATGTCAGCTCCACCGGCTATGCCTGCATTTAATGGTAACCAGCCAACTTTATGACCCATGACTTCTACGATAAATACACGACCATGGCTGGAAGCTGTGGTATGAATTTCATCAATACATCTTGTGGCAATATCTACTGCAGACTGGAACCCGAAGGTCATGTCCG
>CAKVLT010000036.1 GCA_934757945.1 uncultured Bulleidia sp.
TCATTTTCACATCTTCTCTTTCCATAAAACAAGCTGTAGCTTGACCAAAAATAGCTGGTGCTACATTATCAGGATGACCTTCAATAGCACTGGCTATCTGTAAGATAGTCTCTTTATCCATCTCCATACCATGTATGGCATAACAGGCTGTAATTCCTGCCACAATTAAGGTGGCACTGGATCCAAGTCCTCTGGATACTGGAACATCTGCTTCAAAACGTATATGTAAAGGGAGTTCTTTTACCTGCAGGTACTGACAGGCTTTTTTATAGCTTTGAATGAACAGATTTTCTTCATTAGCGTATTTTTCTTCTACACCTTCTAACGCATAGGCATTACAAGGTTCCACATAAAAAGTATTGTACAGCTGTAAGGCAAGACCCAAACAGTCAAATCCAACACCTACATTCGCACTTGTTGCAGGAGTCTTAATGATGATCATGACCTATCTCCTTCATTCTTTCCGCAATGACATCCATTGCCTGTGATTTTTCAATAGAACGTGTAAAGCGTACAGGTAAATCTTCCAGTGCCTGTAAATTAGCAGGAATTGGTACACCTGTTATCTTATGCAGTGTATGCATAGCATCAAACCCATCTGCACTTTCTACATGTAAAGCTTCCAGAACATCTTTACTGAATTTATATGCAGAGGCAGTAGAAAGAATGACACACGGTTCCTGGTTACCTTCAGATTGATATTTCTTACATACACTTAAGGCAACACTTGTATGCGGATCAATCAGTACATTCGATTCTTTGTATGTATCATAAATGGTCTTTGCACACTCTTCTTCACTTGTCCAATATCCTGCAAATACCTCCTGAATCTTTTTAAGCAAAGAGGACGGAATTGTATACGTCTTTTCTTTCTGCAATTTTTCCATGCACTCCTTTACCAGTTCATCATCATAGCCACTCATCATAAATAACAGTCTTTCCAGATTACTGGAAATAAGAATATCCATGGATGGTGACATGGTAGTCTTAAACCCTCTTTCAATAGAATAGGTACCTGTCTTCAAAAAATCTGTTAAGACATTATTAGAATTAGAGGCACAGATTAGTTTTTTCACTGGTAAGCCACTTTCCTTAGCAAGATACCCTGCAAGAATATCTCCGAAATTACCAGTAGGCACAATAAAGCTTACAGGCTCTCCCATGGCAATTTCCCTGTCTTTTACTAACTTTAAATATGAAGAATAGTAATACACAATCTGTGGTACCAATCTTCCTGCATTAATGGAATTGGCAGAAGAGATGGATACACCATCCAGGCTCTCCAGTACCTTCTTATCCTGTGTTGCCTGCTTGACAATTCTCTGGCAGTCATCAAAGTTTCCCTTTAAAGCAATCACTTCCACATTCTTACCCGTTGTGGTACTCATCTGTCTTTTCTGAATTGTAGAAACACCAATTTCAGGATAAAAGACAGTAATGGCAGTACCTGGCACATCTTTAAAACCTTCCAGTGCTGCTTTACCAGTATCTCCACTTGTAGCGGTAAGAATAGAGATAATCTCTGAAGTATTTTCCATCTTACAAGAGGTAGTTAATAACCTGGGAAGAAGCGTTAAGGCAATATCTTTAAAAGCACTGGTAGGTCCATGCCATAATTCCATCAAGTACCCCTGTGGGATTTTCTTTAAAGGTACAATAGATTCCACATCAAACTTACTGTCATAAGCACCATATACCGCTGTATGTATATCTTCTTTTGAAAAATCAGGCAGGAATCCGGAAAGTATTCTTTCTGCCAGTTCCTGATAAGAACAATCCACTAACTCCTCCAAAGAAAAAGAAGGAATACTTTCAGGAGTAAATAATCCTCCTTCTGAAGATAATCCTTGAATAATTGCCTTATGAGAAGGCACATGCAGTTTTGTATTTCTGGAACTTGTATAGTTCATAACATATCTCTCCTTGATAACTTGTATAAAAGATGATACTATGTCTTTGTTTTAAAAACAAGTGTAATTGTTTTAAGTACATAAAGGGAGAGTCTATGTATATTGGTTTATTAGGTCATGGTGTTGTAGGCAGTGGCGTACAGCAGATTATAGATAACAGCGATTCCGGTTTAAAAATCAAAAAGATCTTTTCAAGACACATTACCGAAGATCCTCGTTCCACTACAGATATCTCAGATATTCTTGAAGACTATGAAATATCTATTGTATGTGAATGCATAGGTGGAGAAGAACCTGCATTTACTTATATGTCTAAGGCATTACAACATGGTAAACATGTTGTCACAGCCAATAAAAAAGCCGTGGCATTACATGCAAAAGAACTCTATGCTCTGGCAAAACAAAATCATGTCTATTTTGGTATAGAAGCCTGTGTAGCAGGTGGTATTCCATGGATTCATAATTTAAAGCATATTCAGCGTATAGATACCATTACAGATATACAAGGCATCTTTAACGGTACGACCAACTATATCCTTTCCGGTATCTTTGAAAACAACTGTTCTTTTGAAGATGCCTTACATCGGGCACAGCACTTAGGCTATGCAGAACAGGATCCTACAGATGATATAGATGGATATGATGTACGGTATAAGATAGCTTTATCCTATCTGACTGCTTTTTCTTGCTTAATAGATGTACAAAGTATTCCTGTATATGGCATCCGTAATCTGAAAGACAGGGAAATTCATTATGCCAAAGACCATGGATATGTCATCAAACTCATCGGCAAAGCAGAAAAAGGAAGAGCTATTGTCTTGCCGGTTTTTACCCGAAACAATACTATCCTTTCTTCTGTATCCTCTAATTTTAATTATGTACAATGCAGATCCAACTATCTTGGTCTATCTTCTTATATAGGTCAGGGAGCAGGCTCCTTGCCTACTGCTCATAGTGTTGTACAGGACTTAATGGATATAGAAAATAAGGCATATTCTGCCATAGAGAACTATCCATTACAGAAACTGGATACAGATTTTACAGGGAAATATTATATTCGTACAACCAATATAGAAGCCTTTCAACACATCCCTCACACTCAGATACAATCAGACATTCTTATTACAGATACCATCTGTTATACAGTATTAGAAGCAGTCAAGGATCATATTGATTTTCTTGCGGAGGTAGAACAATGATTAAAGTAACTAAATTTGGAGGCTCCAGTGTAGCAAATGCCACACAGTTTAAAAAAGTAAAACACATCATAGACAGCGATCCTTCAAGACTGTTTATTGTCACAAGTGCCTGCGGTAAGTCCAACAGTGAAGATCATAAGATTACAGACCTTCTATATTTATGTTATGCCCATGTACAGTATGGTGTATCCTGTGAATCCATTTTTTCTGAAATAGAAGACAAATACTATAAGATTAAAAAAGAACTTGATCTTACCATTGATTTGCAATCTCAGTTCTCCATCATCAGATCTCAATTGAAAAAAGGTATCTCTCAGGATTACCTTGTCTCCAGAGGAGAATACCTCACTGCTTTATGTTTAGCAGAGTATCTGCATGCAAAGTTTATAGACGCAAGAGATTGCATTGCCTTTTCTTATGAGGGAGAAATAGATCTTGACCGTACAAAACAATTACTGGATCAGTATATTGAACCAGGTGTATGTACAGTTATACCAGGATTCTATGGTTCATTACCAAACGGTGTCATCAAAGTCATGAGCAGAGGTGGCTCAGATATTACAGGTTCCATTCTCGCTAATGTTCTGGATGCTCAGGTATATGAAAACTGGACAGATGTATCCGGATTTATGGTAGCAGATCCTCATATCATCAAAAACCCATTACGTATCTCCTGTATCACTTACAGTGAACTAAGACAGATGAGTTACATGGGTGCCAATGTATTACACGATGATGCAGTGTTCCCTGTACGTTCCAAAAACATCCCTATTAACATTCGTAATACCAATGATCCGGATAATCCCGGCACCATGATTATGAATGACTGCAGTGAATGGGACAAAAAAGAACCACCTCACTTCCTCACAGGTATTACAGGAAGAAAAGACTATACTGTTATTACTTTAGTGAAGAGTCACTCCTCTACAGAAGTAGGTTTCTTAAGAAAGATACTGGAAGTTTTTGAAGAATACCACGTATCTATTGAAAGTGTACCTATTACCGTAGATACCTTCTCCATCATCGTACAATCTTCTCTTGTAGAACCATATCTTTATGAAATCGCAGGCAAACTCAAAAAGACTGTACATCCTGATGAATTACATATAGAAGAAAATCTGGCTTTGATTGCTGTAGTAGGAAGAGCCATGAAGAAAGTTCCAGGTATGTCCGGAAGATTATTATCTGAATTTGGAAGAAACCACATCAACATCAAAGTCATCAACCAGTCTTCAGATGAATTATCCATCGTTGTAGGTGTAGATGACCATGACTTTGAAAAAGCTATTCAGTGTATTTATGAAAAGTTTATTATCGAGGAGAATAACAGATGAAAATAGGAATACTAGGTGCTACGGGTGCCGTAGGCAGACAAATGTTAGAATGCATTAAAGAAAGAAACATACCTACAGAAGAAATCAGACTGTTTGCGTCTGAAAGATCCAAAGGTACTGTTATTGACGGTTTAACAGTACAGGTAGCCAACGAAGATACCATTCAGGGTTTAGATGTCATGTTAGGTGCTGTATCCAACGCCTTATCCAAAGAATATGCCCCGTTACTTTTAAAGCATCATATCTTATATATCGATAACTCCAGTGCTTTCAGATCCGATAAAGATATTCCACTTGTAGTTCCAGAAATTAACGGAGAAGATGCTTTAACCCATCATGGTATTATTGCCAATCCAAACTGTTCCACCATTATTACTCTTATGGCATTAGCTCCTGTAGCTAAGCTGACAAAGATTACCAACATTATTGCGACCACCTTTCAGGCAGTCAGTGGTGCAGGGATTCCAGGTTTAAAGGAATTACGTGAAGAAGAAAAAGCACTATATGAAGGTACAGAGTATTCCCCTTCTGTATTTCCCTATCCTATTGCTCATAATGTCATTGCAGAAATAGGAAGCTATTTAGATAATGGCTATACTACTGAAGAAATGAAGATGCAGAATGAAGGAAGAAAGATACTTCATCTTCCTGACTTACTGGTAAACTGCACATGTGTAAGAGTACCTGTAGAAAGATGTCATTCTATTTCTGTCACCTTTGAAACAGAACAGGACATTTCTATTCCAGCTATAGAAGAAGCTATAGAAAAACATCCAGGTGTAGAGTTAATAAAAGAAGGTATCCCGACGCCATTAAAGACAAGCAATCAGGATACCGTATATGTAGGTAGAATACGTATTTCTCCATGTCATAAGAATGAAAAAGTATTATGGTGTTGTGGAGATCAGATACGTAAAGGTGCTGCAAGTAATGCAGTACAAATACTGGAGTATGTACTGGCTCATCAGAAATGATGAGCTTTTTTAATTCTTAAGATCTACTTCAAAGTCATAACACAGCTCTTGGGATAAAGAAATGTCCATATGAATATGGTAGAGTCTTGAACCTGGGGAATGTTGCTGAGTTGTCCAAGGAACTAACTCCATTTTTCTTGTACCACAATAGATAAATGGTTGTACAATACCATTTTCAGATTCCATCTTACGTATAAACAATAGAGCTTCTTTACTAGCATCTAATTTAGACTTTTCTGCTTCAGAAAGATTATTCCTACTTTCCCACTGGAATACTGTTGGGGATAAGTATTTATCCAGATATTGTAATCTTTCTTCAAGTTTTGCATCTTTCTTTAAAGCAGCAAAGATAATTACTTTACCATCAACATAATACGTACCAAGCATAGTATCGTTTGGACTTCTTAAAAGTTGCACTTGAACTTGAGATTTCTTATACGGCGCCCATAAATTAAACAACTGATGTGATGCATATTCTGTTTCATATCGAGTTAACCCATACTCTAACAAGTCTTCCAAATATCTTTTAAACTCTATATCTATTGGTAAATCCAAAGAATATGTAGTGCTTTCTTCTTTTACAAAACTACTCTTTAGCAATAATTGCATTGCATGCTGGAACACTTTATCACAATAAGCATAAATACTATCTTGAAGTGTTTTTACTAAATCTTCTTTTCCTATATTTCCTTTCAGTAGAAGCTGTATAATTGTATATTCATATGGTCTAACAATCGGCAACATATCACTAAGATAGGCAATACACTTCTCTTGTCTTTCTGTAAAGATGGGAAGATTTTCTTCTCCGATTCCTTTTAAAAATCCATAATAAGAAGAAGCTTTATTACCTTTCACTTTAATAGACATAAATCTTAAAATATCCGGTGCACATTCATTGTTCCAATAATCCATATGAGATGGATACGTATCACTATGTATATATTTCTTATAATTTAAATAATCTTGTTTAATATAGTCCAATCGATTAAAGTTTTCGGAATCAATATATTGCAGAATATCTTCTTTACTCAAAGGATCAAAATGAATTTCCACACCGTATTTTTCTAATCCTAATGCTTCAAAATCACTTTCCACAAGGTTATGCATCAAGCGTTTTTCCATAACAAGATTCTCAGATAAACTACCTAAGGCCAAAACCATTTGAACACTACGTTTATAACTATTGCCAATAAAGTCTAAGACTGTAACATATTCCTTACCTTCGTATTTTCGTAATCCTCTACCCAATTGCTGAATAAAGATTGTGCTACTCTCTGTAGGTCTTAAGAAGACAACCATATTCACACCTGGAATATCTACACCTTCGTTCAAAATATCTACTGTACACAAAATTTCTAATGGCGATTGATCATCTTGCAATTCATTATATACTCGGATTCTTTCACCAACTGTATTTCTTCCAGTCAAACAAGTTGAAGAATAATACTTACTTAATGCTTCACTCATGGCATACGCATGGGTCACATTCTTACAGAAAACTAAAGCTTTTAGCTTACCGTCACTTCTATGTTTCTCTATTTCTTCATGAATAAACTCAATGTTTTCTTCAGAAACTGCTTCTGTTTGAAATTTCATTTCCTCTTGTTTTGAAGCACCATAAGAAACCAATTGGTCTCTAACACCATAATATTTAAATGGCACGACTAAGCCATTCATAATTGCTTCACGTAGTCTTAGCTCATATGGAACATTGGCTGAGAAAATGCTCAGTACATCCGCATTATCCATACGTTCTGGTGTAGCTGTTAAGCCTAATAAAAATTCCGGTTTAAAGTAGTCTAAGATACTGACATAAGTACTAGCAGTACTATGATGACATTCATCCACAATGATGTAATCAAAAGCTTTAGGAGAAAACAGCTCTTTATACTTAGCCATGGTTATATTACTGGCAAATAAGAATTGTGCATCAATGTCTTTAGCCACACCTGTAAAAACACCATAAGAAACTTGACCACCAAAGATATGTTGGAAAGTTTCTTTTGCTTTAGAAAGAATAGATCCCTCATGCACAAGATATAACATTCTTTTTGGATTGCATGCACGCACATCTAAAGCAGCTAAATATGTTTTACCACTTCCCATAGCAGAGATTACAAGAGCTTTATCTACTCCCATAGCTCTATATCTATTTAACTCTTTCAATGCTTTTCTTTGCATGAAATTAGGTTTGATAGATTCTACTGGAAGATCATAGTCCATATCCCATCTTTCAATAGCATAATCAATATCTTGTGTATATTCTTTGATGATTTTCGTTGTTAGAGGATAGGTCTTATCCCATTTCTCCTGAAATTCATTCAGCATACTAGAAAAAACAAATTGTTCTTTCTTACCTCTAACCACTACATCCCATTCAATATTTTTAAGCAAGGCATATCTAGTAATATTAGAAGAACCAACAATCAATTCACTCTCATCGCCAAAGGTAAAAAAATACCCTTTGCAATGATATCCCACTGGATACTGTGCATTGTCCAAAAAAGAATGATGATCTAGATGACAATGAAATTGAGAGTACTTTTCTTGTAAAGATAAGAACATACTTAAAGAACCCACATCTGTAAAATTCTGATAAGTACTTGTAATAATTCTACCTTTGCAACCTCTTTCTAAAGCATTATCTATATCTTTGATTAACAAGCTCAAACCAGCCATTTTAATAAAGCTCACCGAAAATAAGAAACTATCACATTCCTTAAGATCTTGCCTAACTCTATCTAAAAATGTTTGAGACGTATAATTTGTCAGAAATTCGTTTTCCATGATATCTCCAGTATATCAAGTTATGAAGTGCATAAAAAGATCATCCTCATCAAGATGATCTTTCCTACAAGTATATTCATCATTAATAATTCATACATATTTCCTCAATATTACAGACAGAATGTTCTCTAGCCAGGCATAAAGTTTGATTGGATAAGTCATAGTAATACAGATGATTGGATAAGAAGTCACTATCCTCTACGATTTCTTCATTAGTACTTAGAATAGTACTCTCTACTCCTTCTATATCTTCCAGAGTCAGATTATCTTTTAAAAGAATAAGTTCATGTACAGAAGAAGGTATTACATAGAAGTTACCCTGCATCTTTTCTGCTAATTTCTGTTGTGCTTCTTTATACCATAAAGCTGCAGCTCCATAACATCTTTCTTCATTAGTTAATACCATGGAACCATACATTAAAGAATCTTCAGAGATTTCTGTTTCTATGACATCTCCAAAAGGAATCAAAGAAACAGAATTCTCTATAGCCTGTTCATGTAGCTGTTCTTCACTGATAGAATACTCTTTTAACATTTCATAGGTAATATGTTCCCTGACTGTTTTACCATTCATCGGATGAAGCTTTATCACATAGATTAATGCCAGATCCTCCACATTTCTATGTGGTCCTCTTTCCACTTTCTGTTTATGCTTTTCAGCATTTACCACTGCTATGGTGATATCCTTGCGGATATCTTCATAGTTTTTTAGTTTCCCTGTATTTTTAAAAAAATACTTTACAAGTGTATCTACCTGATCTGCCATTTCTTCCATGGTTACACCGGTGTTGTAATAGGCATACAGCTGATCAAGGTACAGATGGCATACCTTATCAATAATCAACAGTGGTCTTTCCTGTTGTGTATCTACAATGCATGCATAGGCAGGATATCTTGCTTTCACAGTATCCAGCAAGTCGTAAGTGAATGTGTCCAGGTTCATCATAATTTTCTTCTCCTTTGTTATGAGCGAAAGAAAAGATCTGTATCTCAGATCCTTCTACTATATATATTCACTTTTTTATACAATTATTTTTGTTTTCTTTTGTTTTTTACTCAGTAATTGTCTTTACTTTAAAAGTAAAATACAGAATATGCAATATCCACACACATCCAAGTACCATACACCCTGTAAATATTCCTTTTATACTCATCAGTATGCATCCTATACTCATCAGTAATGTCACACTACACATAATACGTATTTTAGCCTTTCTGCTCATTCCTTTACCTTCCACATAGTCTTCCAGATTATCTTTATATAGCTTTGTATTTTTAAACCATGTTTCAAGTCATTGAGAAGATCTTGCAAAACAATACGCTGCCAGTAACAGAAATGGCACAGTTGGCAAGATTGGCAAAACAGCCCCCACAGCTCCTAAAGTAACAGAAAAACATCCCAGAATAACATACAGTACTTTTTTCATTCATAGCCCTCTAATAGTTAGAATTCACTAACAAGTAGTGATAAAAGCAGCTGTTTCTAATAGTTAGAAACAGCTAACCGATGTGATATTACTGAATTCAAAGACAGTTGTCACTACACTTAGAGTATATATTTACGTATCAGATACACAGGTGTACAACTCCATGCATGACAATAACTGTTGATCATGGCACTGCCATAAGGGGAATAGTCAGGATGATCTGGATCAAAAGCTTCAAAGAAAGTATCTCCTCCAAGATCTATCATCTTTCCCCAGTAAGATTTCATTAAAGTGACAGCTTCCTCTTTCATACCTGATACAAATAAAGCTTCTGTAATATGGTGATACATGTATGGTGTCGCAACGCCTTGTACAGGGAAAAATCTTTTTACAGCTTCCTGCATAATGGCATGATTTTCCTCTTTGGTAAAAGTGGAGGATAATACCATCCAAACCTGGGTAGCAAGATTGATTTCTTTTGAATAACAACGTATGACATGTTCCTTTTGATCATACAGATGTGTACGTATTTCATCTTCCATCTTGTGCAGCACAGAGACATACCGTTCCACATCCTGTTCCATCTGCTTTCCAAGAGATATTAACTGACGTAAGGCATAGATGGTAACAGCACTGCCACAGACTTCTTTATCAAAGGTATCTGCCCAGTCCACAAAAACAGGGAATTCTTTCTGCATATGAAATCTTCCTGTATCATCTACACATTGTAAGCAAGCATCCATATCTTCTGTAAGTACAGGATAAATTGTCTTTAAAAATGCGATATCCTTTGTTTCATGAACGTAATCATAAACAGTACTGATTAAAAACAAACTGTAATCATACAGAAAAGTGTCATCTGGAATATATGCAGGTTTTACAAACACATTGGCAGGAATTCTTCCATCTTTACACCTCATACCACAGAACAGAGCAATACACCGTTTGACAATATCTGTTTTTCTGTAGCTGGCATAATTACTTAACGCCTGTAATCTTAAATCTCCCAGCCACAATCTTCTGTCTCTTTTAGGTCCGTCTTCAAAAACATCCTGCATGCATTCATGCAAGGTATGAAGACCTGTTGCATAAATTTTCTGTAACTGTACATCTTCCATACATGGTATCTCTGCTTCTTTTGCACTGCTTATGGCATCCGCAACAGGATGAGAAAATACTACTTTCCATTTAGGAGAAGTATCCAGAACATCTATTCTTACATAACGGAAACTGTATCTTCTTTCCAATTGTAACGTACATGGCAACACATCTTTATGGATACGTTCTTCCTGAAACCAGGAAGAACTTAACCATCCCTCATAGGTACTGCTGTCTTCTTCTATTTCACATGCCATCTCACAAAACTTCACAGCAATATACAGTGGGGCATCCACAGGAGATCCAATACTGGTTATATCTATAGAAAAAGTACCTGTAATATGTTCACCAAAATAAAGTATCAGACTGTCCCCTTTACCATATGCACGTGTCCAGTCTGTTTCCACCTGCTGTACACCCCATCCTCCAAGTTTGTCAGGATCTTTCACACACTTTACAAAATGTACTTTTGTTTTAGGGGTATGAAACAATTCCGGTGTATTGTCATCCGCTATTTTTAATATTTCTTCATTATGATCAAACTGTAAATCATGATGTATCTGAAAAGAAAAGCTCATAGTATTACCTCTTATTGAATATAGTCTTAGTCTTATTGTATACCTGATAAAATGAAACTTTGTGACAACCCTTATACATACAATATCAATTGTATGTAATAGTTTTACAAAATAGAGGATTATAATGTATGTACTCCGGGCTTTAGTGCATAGCAGAAGAAAGGCAGTGAATCTATATGAAATTAAGAATATGGGCTGGAAGAATCATTCCTATGGTCATAGTGGTAATTGGTGAAATATACTTATACACTTTGTTATTTAAATGGATGACGTCTTCCTTTGTTTTCATTGAAATAGCATTACATATATTATCTATCCTGATTGTATTGAATATTCTTCGTACAAGCAGACATTTATCTTCTGATCTGATGTGGATTATCCTGATTATGTTATTTCCGGTATTTGGAACCTTTGTGTATGTACTTATAACTTTAAGTCTGCTCTTTGGAAAAACTTTCCGTAATATTATCCAGGAACAGCATAAAGCCAGTAAATATTATCTTCAGGACAATGAAGTGATTGAAGAAATACGTAAAATGAATCCAGATTATGTTTCTCAGCTGGCCTTTTTACATCATGAAGGATATCCCTTCTACAGAAATACAGGCTTCTCCTACCATGCTCCATGTGAAAATGGTTTTGATAAGATGTTAGAAGAATTACGCAAAGCAGAAAAATATATCTTCATGGAATATTTCATCGTAGAAGAAGGTGAAATGTGGAATTCCATCCTTTCCATACTGGAAGAAAAAGTACAACAGGGAGTGGAAGTAAGAGTGATGTATGATGATATGGGCTCTTTACATACTCTTCCTGCTTCTTATACAAGACAGTTGGAGAAAAAAGGTATCAAAGCAGTTTCCTTTAACCGTATTTCACCGATTATCAACACTATCATGAATCACAGAAAAATCCTTGTGATAGACGGCAAGGTTGCTTTCACTGGCGGAGCCAACCTTGCGGATGAATACATTAACAAAAAAGTAAAACATGGTCACTGGATGGATAACATTGTCTGTATCAAAGGAAAAGCTGTCTCTTCCTTACTGGTCATGTTTCTGACAAACTGGAATGCCTTAAGACATGAAGATGAAGACTATACAGTCTTCAAAAACACTGAACCTGTAGATGAAACTGACTTTGACGGGTATATTGCCCCATATGCAGAAACGCCTCTGGATGAAGAACTGACGGGCCAGTCTGTCTATGAAGATATCCTGAACAGTGCCAACAACTATGTCTATATCATGACCCCATATCTCATCATAGATTCGGAAATGGTCAACACCCTCATACATACCGCTAAAAAAGGTGTGGATGTACGCATTATCATGCCTGGAATTGCCGATAAGAAAATCATTCATGACATCGGCTCCTCCTATTACGAACAACTTATAAAAGGTGGAGTAAAAATCTATGAATATATTCCAGGGTTTGTACATTCCAAAGTCTTTATTTCCGACGATACTGTTGCGACAGTGGGCACAATCAATCTGGATTACCGTTCTTTATATCTGCATTTTGAAAATGGTATCCTGCTGTATACATCCAGATCCATTCAGGATATAAAACAGAATTTTGAAGACACGTTATCCAGATGTAAGCAGATTCAATTAAAAGACACACATGTACCACTTATCAAGAGTTTCTTCTTAAGTGTTATCCGTATCTTTTCACCAATGTTATAAGAAATATGGTCACCCTCAGGATGACCATATGTTTTTATTTACAGAACTGATGCAGAATCTGTTTGGTAGTACAAATCTTTGCCTTTTTATCCGGAAGAAACAGAAAAATATCGTCTTTGTTTCCTCTTTCTTTATACGGCACCCATTGTGTTTGAATATCCTTCAATCCATGAATGACTTCTTTCATATCTTCAAGATACTTTGTATCTATTTCTTCACAGCGTAATGAATCTTCTTTGAGAAACTGCTGATATCTGTGTCCTGCAAGAACTCTGTATCCTTTTGCCCTGTCCAGAACACTTTGAATTGAGTGTTCCAGTACGTATAATGGATTGCTTTCTTCATTCCAAAACAGCCATACATACCCTGAACCAAAGGCATCTGAAGTAAATACACACTGATGTACATCATCCACAAGACTGCTGCTGCCTGCTGTATGTCCTGGGGTCTCTAAAACCGTATAGGATTTACCACTTGCTTCAACGGTATCTCCATCCTGTACAAATACAACCTTATCTTTTAAGGTTGCTAAAGCACTGACACCGTTTAAGAATAGCTCTGCATCATCCACATACTCTTTTCTGGAAATGTAGATATGGTGGATATCTGTATTTTCAAACAGATGTGCATCCTGGAATATACCTGTATGGTCCCTATGAGAATGACTGATAAAGAACGATACTTTTTTAGAATATGTCAGTTCTTCCAGAACATACTGCAGTTCTTTTTCCTGCACAGAGCCTGGCTGTACAGGATTACCACCATCAATCCATAAACCTTCTTTTTCCCCATCAATGTAATACATAGAGGAAGGTGTAGTATTGAAAGGATCTTCAATGTGATAAATATCTTTCTGTAATTCTTCTATATGCAATGTTTTCAATGTAACGGTTTTTATTTTCTTCAATGTTTTTAAGAAGGCACTGCCCTGTTTTCTTTCTTCTTCTATTTTTCGATTAGATTCTTTACGCACAGTATTTCTTAAATGTTGTAAATACGGAATGTCTTTTACAACCTCATTCCCATACTCTCTTTGTAAGCCATATTCCAAAGGTAACCAGGTAGAGATGTCACTTTCATTATGAGAAATCAAAGCTTCCAGTTTATCCAAAGACTTATACACTCTGGATTCTAAAGTTTCCTGAGCTTCCATTTCCGTATACAGATTCTTTAAGGCAGCTCTGTAAGGCTCACTGATGGAATTCACCCATGTACTTAAAACAGATTCTTCATTTTTTTCATCTTGCGTGCTTTTCACAAAGGTCGGAATATCTCCTGTAAAAGCTTCACCAAGATCATGAATCAGACACATTTCATATATTTTTTTAAAATCCAGCTGGTCAAACTCATCCTGCATAAAGAAAGCCATTATGGTCATTCTCCAGCTGTGTTCCGCAACACTTTCTATTCTTCCGTTGGACAATACACAATGTCTTGTGTTTTCCTTCAGTTTCTCGCAAACCTTCAGTATTTCTAACAGTTCCGTATCTCTCATTTTTCCGGTTTCCTTTTTATTTCATGAGTATTGTATCAATGCATTTTGTACTCTACAAGTGAAGTATCCGTGAACATTTCCGCTTGTCTCTTTATTCTCTGATTTACATCTTCTTTTCGATAAAACAAAGAATCTGATACCTTTTCTTAATAGTATCAGATTCTGTCATCACTGAATATGTACCACTTTATCTACAGGGTCTGCATATTGTGCATCTGTAATAGTGGTATATCTTGTACCATCATAATGATCCATAAACCCATTATCAATCTTAATGATTTCACCGGTCTGTGTATCCTGAATTCTTTCATAGCCTAATGTGGCATCACTTTGTTTCTGAGAGAGAATATCCTGAGAAGCATTTCTGTTTTCCCAGGAGGACATAATCATATCCGATGTCTCATTGGCTATTCTGCTAAGATTCTGAGAAGTTACTACCTGCTGATCACTTTGATTCATTGCAATACTTACAAACTCCGAAGAATACTCCAGACTGGAAAGACTCTTTTGTAATGTATCAGCCCAGTTCAAAAAATCATCTTTAGCTGCTGTTATATATCCTACAGAATACGCCATATAGTATCCTGTACCAAGTTCAATGGCAAAAGGAACTACATCTGCGGTAAACATGCCTTCACCTTCTACTCCATCCTGTGTAAAGGTTGCACGAAGAATATCAGAAGAGACAGATACAGAACCCATCTGAGAATGACCAGGGAAGCTTTCTAACACAGAAAAATTTTCAATGTGTGGCACATGTACAGAATCATAGACTTCATTTGCCTCCAGTGCTGTAACATATTGAGAGAATACCTGGAAGATGCCTTCAGTAGATACATTGGTCAATACCGGACATAATCCATAGATTTCATTGTTTAAGCCAAACATATATTGTACGTTTTCATCAGGAAAGAACGGTTCTGCTTTAGGCATGAAAACAATCTGATTGATTGGTTTTCCCGGATCATACACTCTCAGCACATGAAACATACCTGCATAAGATGGGGCTTCTTCTACCACCCATCCCTGAGGAATATTCATGGTAAAATCCGCACAACTGTAAGGTACAAGATCTGACGAAGATGGTAGTTTAGTAACTTCCCAGGTATCTTCTACAGCTTTGTCATTCTTTTTGGAGGATGCATTTGAAGCTGTACCCTGTATTTTTTCAAAGTACATTTCTGTTGTTTCATCATAGACAGTTAAGAGGCTATCTTTGAGCACATACGTATCCGTACCTGTTTCAGTATGTATTTCTTTTGCATCCCAGGTTAATTCTGTACTTATGCCATCATACAACATGGTACCAGTACCATCTTCAAACAGTTCCAGAGTTATTCCAGCTCCTGCACTTTCAATATCCTGCTGTGTATAGGTATCTCCGTCATACTTCATACCTGTTAAAGTCCAGGTACCAGCAATAGAAACTTCTTTTCCACCTTTCTTACCACATCCTGTCAATACAGTTATGGTTACCATGCATACCACTATCCATGTACACAAGGTGTGCATTGTTTTCTTTAATCCCATAGTCCCTCCTCTTTAAGATATTCCTGCAATATCTTCCTTACTTTTGCATAGCCTTCAGTTGTATAACAATGTGTATTTCTGATAAGATTTCCATTTTCAAAAGTCAAAGTCCATGCAGTACCATCTGCTAATCCAAATATCCATATCTCTTCTGCATCTGCAGTACGTACATCACTCTTTTCTTTTACTTCCATGGTTTGCAATGCCTTAAAGCAATCCTCTAAAACCGACTGATCCTGCACCTTCCATTCTTTATGTGCCTCTGTATTGGTGATATATGTCAGCTGTACAGGCTGTGCTGCATATGAGACGATTTCTGCAACAGAGACTTCAGGAAACTCCACATCTTCACCCATCACTGCCTCTTCTCCTTTCCCACACATATCTACTGTATAGATAGCAGAAGTAGCTGTATGTACAGTATTTTCATCCTCCTGTACATTTTCATACAGGTGAATGGTAATTGTGCCATCTTCATTCTCTTTCCACTCTGCTTCAGGTGGTACATAGGTATTATGCTGTTCGTAATACCATCTGGATACAGCTATCAGTTCACTAATCTGATAAGGTTTGAAAGTAAAAGTATCCGTTACCTGTGGGTTTTCAGAAGTTGTAGGAGTATGTTTACTCAGTACATACTCACCACTTAAAAGATTGTTTGCACCTCCACCTGCAAGCTTGTCTTCATCCCTTTCCACCTGCATCAAAACTTTTTCAGGTTGGAAGGTGAACGTAAGCTTTTTAAAACTGTCTGTAATATCTGTTCCATACATATCTATCACTTTCACCACCTGAATACTTGTATCATGAGATCCGGTATTGGTTAAAGCTTTGATATCCTCCACTTGCAGAGAATAGACCTGTTCTGTTTTTTCAGATGGAAAAGCACAATGCAAAGCAAAACCATCCTTAGTATGTAACGTATATTTTGTCTTTGTGTCTTTAGCTACACAGGTATAGCCATCATACGCCTCCAGGTGTACTTCTTCTTTTGCTTCCTTCACCTTTGACTTTGTACACCCTGTACATAGCACACCGGCTATCACCAACGTGATAACACCCGCACATTTAAGAATCTTTTTCATGTGTACCTCCTGCTTCAAACCGGTAATAAAACTGCACTAATCCTATTCTTGATTTTGTATTGGTCTTTTCATTGATACTTGTAATATGACGATATAAGGCAGCTCTGGATATCAATAACTGTTCTGCAATTTCCTGTACATTCTCATCGGATACCAGTAATACCTGAAGTACTTCTGTTTCCCTGTGAGTTAATGAGAAAGCTTTTGCAAATTGTTGCATACGTTCTTCTTCACTGACAGACGTTTCTTTTGCAGTATCTTCTTTCTTTTCTTCCGGAGTTTTTACAAAAGAAACATAGAAATAAAATGCAACACTGATAAGTACAAACAATACCAGTACTACTCCGTTTCTAAGAACAGGATTATCCGACTGTAACAGTTTTATAGAGACAGAAGACATAATAAAAGCACAGACATTATTCACAGCTCTTCCTAGTCCTGCCCATAACTGAGGTAAGTTTGTCTCATAGGAAAGTTTCATAAAACTGCCGGTAAAGTACACCACAAAGAATCCTGCAGAAAGATAAAAGACGATCAACCCTGCATAGAAGGATCCACCATTTTCCATCACCACAATACATAAAGTAGATAACAATGTAACTGCGTACATAATCAGATTCATGTATTTCTGATGGCAGGCATCATAGAGCCTCCCTGCAAGTAAAGCACTAACTGCCAGTAATAATCGTGGCCAGTTTCCTACATCTCCATTTCCGGACACATGTACAAGTGTGACCGCCGCATCCAATGTAGAAAAAATAAATGTCATTAACATCACCACAACAATCAAGGCCATCCCTGCAAGATGTGGATTTTCTATTTTCTTCAAAGAGACTGTATTTTCAGCAGCCTCCATCTGTTCATGTTCAGCTTTTAACATCAGTACTGCCACAACAGCAGAAGAAACCGCAAGGATAATCGATTCCGCCATGGAGTTCTGTATAAGATGCGTATTCAGATACTGAAACAAAA
>CAKVLT010000037.1 GCA_934757945.1 uncultured Bulleidia sp.
GTATTTCCTTCTTGCAATAACTGTAAAGTACTCTTTACCTGTTCCAGGCCAACCTGTAACTCTTTGGCTATGGTCTGCACGATTTCTTCATTCATAGTTTCATACTCCTTTGCAACATATCTATTCTAACACAAGACTACCCTGTAAGAGATGTGTGAATGAATTTTCACAATTTATCCTTCTTTTTTTACATACCGATTTCACAATTATTTTGATTGTACATTTGCCTTCTTTCGTCAATACTATAAGTACAGATGAAAGACGTTTCATCGTTGTTTCTTTGTAGTACAAGGGAAGAGGAGGAACTATGTTATTTATTCTTATACTTATCGTACTTATTTTATGTATTCTGGCAATGTGCATCAACATCGTGCCACAGGGAAGTGCCTATGTGATTGAACGTTTAGGTAAATATTACACCACATGGAATCCTGGCATTAACTTTAAAGTACCGCTGATTGACAGAGTCGCAAGAAGAGTTCTCATGAAAGAACAGGTTGCTGACTTTGCCCCACAGCCTGTCATCACCAAGGATAATGTCACCATGCAGATAGACTCTGTTGTCTATTTCAGAATTGCTGATCCAAAACTGTATGCCTATGGTGTCGAAAATCCAATCATGGCCATGGAAAATCTTACAGCTACCACTTTAAGAAATATTATCGGTGATATGGAACTCGATGCCACTTTAACAAGCAGAGAATCCATCAACTCCCAGATGTTATCCACGATTGATACAGCCACAGACCCATGGGGTATTAAAGTAACCCGTGTAGAGCTGAAAAACATTCAGCCACCTGCAGCTATTCGTGAAGCTATGGAAAAACAGATGAAGGCTGAACGTGAAAAAAGAGCTGCCATTCTTACTGCGGAAGGTGAAAAACAATCCATGATCTTACAGGCACAGGGTAATAAAGAATCCGCAGTCCTTAACGCCGAAGCAGAAAAGCAGGCTACTATCTTAAGAGCAGAAGCAGATAAACAGAAAGCCATTTTAGATGCCGAAGGTAAAGCCGATGCCATCCTTAAGGTACAGCAGGCAACAGCACAGGGTTTACAGATGATTAAAGATGTTTCCCCAAGCGACGCAGTCATCAAGTTAAAGTCTCTCGAAGCTTTTGGTAAAGCTGCAGACGGTCAGGCCACAAAGATTATCATTCCTAGTGAAATCGCCTCTCTTGCAGGTCTTGCCGAAGGTTTAAAACAGATCAGCAGTGAGAAATAATCATGTTTTTCGATCTAATATTCTTTGTCATCTTCACTGTGATTATCTCCACGGCTGTCGTTGGCGCTGGTTTATCTGGAAAGACTGTCAGAAAAACCTATGGTACAAAGTCATCCGACGGACATTATGTACCAAAATCACAGGATATGACCTGCCGAAAATACGGGCACAGACATGAAATAGAATCTACTCCAAGATATATCGTTCATGAAGATCCGGAAACAGGGTATGTCATTCTGAACGGCATCAAACGTAAAATTTCAGACTGTAAAAATCTATAAGAAAAAGAGGTGTTGTCTCTACCTTGAGACAGCACCTTTCTTCTGCTTCTTTAACGCATACATTCTTGCGTCTGCTTTTTCTATTGCTTTATCCAGAGGAAGCTTTTCTTTTTGTTCAATGCACACCTCTCCTATAGAAAAGGACATTTCAAATACACTTCCATCCGGCATGGTAACTGTGTGTTTCTGATTATGTAAATGCATATCTTCATTAGAAACAGGCAGAATTGCCAGAAATTCATCACCGCCATATCTCATGATAAATCTGTCTTTACCAAGCGTTTCTTTCAGTTTCTTTGCCGTGATACGGATAGCTTCATCACCATACTCATGCCCATAGGAATCATTAATCTGTTTCATATTATCAATATCCGCAAAAATCAGATACACCTTTCCGTTTTTCTGTAACAGAGTATAGTATTCCTGTTTTCCATATTTATCCATGCCAAACCTGTTATAACATCCTGTTAACTGATCACGTATATACAGCTCATCCAGTTTTTTATTGATGAGGGCCATCAAAGCTTTTTTACGCATATTCTCAAAAGCATTTTCCAAAAGAGAAAGATATACGGACATAAACCCGTAAGATGCTCCATCAGGAATACCAAGAGTCACCACAAACCCGATAACCGTAGACCCATAATGCAGCGGATATACCATGTAAAGAGCATTGTGTCGTGCAACAATGGATGGAAGTACATCGGTTGTGGAATAGGTTGTATAAAAATGTGTGTAGGTATCCGGATGTAACCCCTGTACACCGCTTACCGCCAGTAAATGTGACTTTTCAGAATAATGAGAGACATTGTCCGGATTTTCAAAATTGACAAAATATCCGGAATCCAGCGCAACAAACACTTCCGGAAGTCCAAAACATGCGCCAAAGTCCTCCAGCACATTACCTATTTCTAATATAGAATTACATGCAAGCAGCTTTGGTTCAAAGTGTGAATGAATTATGTGAAAATCATGCACACTCTTATTCACATCCAGAAATCTCACTCTGAAATCTTCATCATTATCTCCTGCGGCATATCCTGAACTTGCCTGAAGGATGATTTTATACGGAGAAAAGACTTTAACAGGCACCTGTCTGCCTTCTATCTTATCCATCAAGGATTCTACCGCAAGATACCCGATATGTTCATAATCTCTGTCAATACTGGTAATGCGTGGCGAGTAGGCATACGCAAGTTCCTGATTATCAAATCCTGTCACAAGAACATCTTCCGGAACACAGATATGATGTTTTGCCAGTTCATTAATCACACCTCTTGCATTGTTATCATTGGCACACACAAAACAATCCGGCAATTTCTTTCCAGATTCCAGATACATTCTGCACTCTTTTTCTCCGTTTTCTGTCTGCCAGCCTTCCCCGTAACATCCCAGATTTTCTATTTTATATTTTTCGCAGGCCACAAGATATGCCTTTTTACGTGTCTGTGCTTCCAGACTCTTAGGATACCCACACAGAAATACTGTTTTTCTGACATGCTGTTGTGTATACAGATGTTCCATCAATTCCATGATCGCACTGAAGTTATCCGTTCCGATTTCAGTGGCATGTGCCAGAGGATAATTGATGGAAACTACAGGAATAGATAATCTCTGTGCTTCATCCACAATACGCTGTCTTTCCTCCTGTGGCCAGGAACGATTTCCCTGAATCAGCACGCCGTCATATTTTGAAAGATCCGGCATATGCAGAATCTCCAATGCTGAAGTTTCCACTTCCTGGTCAAGATACTTTGCCACAGCATTAAATACTGTCAGCTCAACATCTTTACGACTTTCAATATATTTCTTCATGCCGGATATCTGCGTAATCAGATGTTCATAACTCCATTCAAATGTTAAACAAATAAGATGATAAGACATAGGTTCACTTCTTTCTGTATCCTCAGTATATCACGGTTAGAAACCGGTTACAAAAATTTAGCAGTTTTCTTCATGTAGTTGCAGTACAATAAAAGTTGTATATACAACTTTTAAGGAGATACGTATATGATCGATCCAAGAGAAATGATGAAAATAGCACGTGAAACGCAGAAACTTCACCTGCTCGTCTTAAAAGATACCAACATCGGTTCTTCAGAACTGGATGTCATCCACTATATCCGCCATCACCCCGGTGCAAGTCAGAATGAAGTAGTAGAAGGACTGCACAGCGAAAAAGGGGCCATTGCAAGAAGAGTACTGTCACTGCAGAAAAAGGGATATCTTGAAAGGAAAACAGACAGTCATGATAAACGCAGGCATCTTTTATATCCTACTGAAAAAGCACAGTCTCTTAAGCACTCCAAAACAGAAACAGAATCCATCTTTTATGCATGGTTGCTGGAAGATCTAAGAGAAGAAGAAAAACAGACATTTCTAAAAACACTGGATACATTGTACAGAAAAAGCAAAAAAGAAAGCAGAACAGGGTTTCCTCATATTCTGGAAAGGTTGAAAAAAGTATGAAAAAGCCATCCGTTCTTCACTATTTCAAGCTGGAATGGAAAACCCTGAGTATTGTGACCATTACCGGTCTAATCTATAACCTGGGTCTTTTAGCAGGCCCCTACTTTGAAGGCCTTCTTGCACAAAGTATTTATGACTACTCTTCAGGCACTATCTTCTTTAAAGAGGTGCTGCATATTGTCATCACCTACATTCTTGTCATCACCTCTGTACAGTTTGCAAGATTTTTAAAAAGAAATTATGTACGCATCTTCGCCAACAATACCAACAAGCGTTTCAAACAGACCATATATCACAATATCCTCTGCACACCCCTGCAACATGTTGAGCAGGAAGGTACTGGCACCCTGTTAACCAAAGCTGTCTATGATGCGGATGACTGCAGTGAAGGTATGCGTAAATTTACTACAGAACTGTTTGATACCTGCATTGCCTTACTTGCGTATACCGGCATGTTACTGGGATATGATGTAAAGCTTACTCTTTTGTGTCTGGTATCTGTTCCTGTCTCCTACATTCTTGCAGAAAAGATGAAAGGCACTGTTCAAAAAGCCAATACTCATCTGAAACAGATTACCGCTTCCTTAAACGAAGAAACTCTGGACAGAGCAGAAAATGCCTTGATGTACAGAGTATATGGTGTCAGCGAAATACGTACACAGGACTATGAAAGAACACTGTGTCAGTATGAAAAAGCTTCTTTGCAGGCAAACATTCCCTTTATGGCATTACCACCTCTTTATCAGACCATTGCCCTGATTGGCATATTCCCTATCCTGTATTTCGGATCAAAAAACGTAGTACAGGGCACATGGAATATCGCCGCTTTCACCACTTATCTTGCCTGTTTTATCAAACTGTCCGTCAAATCCAGTAAATCCGCAAAATTATTCAATGCAGTACATAAAGCACAGGTTTCATGGAAACGTGTTTCCCCCTATCTTACAGAAACCACGCCAGACGAAAAAACATATATACCTTGTAACACTCTGGAAGTACAGCATCTTTCTTTCCATTATCCAGAAACAGAATATCTGTTCAAAGATATTTCCTTTCATATGCATGCAGGAGAGATTACTGGAGTAACCGGCAAAGTGGCCTGCGGGAAAACCACCCTCGGCAAGCTGTTTCTTCACCTGCAGGACTATGAAGGTACTATCTCTGTCCCACCTGCAAATATCACCTATCTTGGCCATGACTTCCAGTTACTTAATGACACTGTATATAACAACATTGCTTTAGGTAAAAATATGGATATTCTTCCTTATTTAAAAATGGTATGCATAGATAAAGAAGTAGAAGACATGGAACAGGGAATACACACAAGATTAGGCAATGACGGTATACGTTTATCCAAAGGCCAGGCACAGCGTATTGCCCTTGCAAGAACTCTGGCACATGCCAAAGATCTGCTGGTGCTGGATGACCCTTTCTCCGCTTTAGATTCCACCACTGAAAAACAGGTATTCTTCCATTTGAAAGACTATTGTAAAGACAAAATGGTACTGTTAATTTCTCATAGACTTGCCATGTTTGCTCAGACAGATCAGGTGATTTATCTGAATGATCAGATGGTCCTGGTGTCTGATCATTCCACTCTGCTGTCTCATTCAGCGTCTTATAAAGCACTTGTAGAAAAAGGAGAAAGTCATGATCTTAGCCACATGTAAAAAAGTTGTGCGGACACATTGGTTACTGACTGCCGGAATGATTTTATCTATTGTAGGATCCATTGTTTTAGCCGTTTTACCACCAATCCTTCTTGCAAGGATTGTGGATACCTTATCTTTATCAAAGACCATTTCTGTTTCTGTAATGCTCCTTTACTTTTTCCTGTTTCTTCTCGAAAATGTATGTATTTCCCTCAGAGACAGTCTGCTAATTGTCTTTGGACAGAAAATGAGTCATACACTCAGAAGTACCATGATGCACTTTTATATCACACTGGATGCGGACACTTTAAACAAACAGTCTCCTGGATCTGTGGTGTCCGGATTTATGTCAGATATTGATGCCCTGGAAGAACTGTTTACCTCCGGTATCGTTTCCTTATTTGTTGATGCCTGCACTTTATTCAGCATCCTGGTCATCATGTTTCAAAAAGCCTTCGGAGCCTTTCTTGTATTACTTATTGTCCTTCCTCTTATTTATCTTTTTACAAGAGCTGTTCAGAAAGCAATGTTAAAAAATGAAATCAAAAACAGAAATGCCATTGCAAGAACCAACGCTTTATTACCTGAAACTGTACATAACCTGCTTATGATACAGAATCTGGATGCACAGCCATACATGGAAAGCCTCTACGACAATACAATTACAGACAGTTATACAGCCTTACAGAAAACCAATTTCTTTGACGCTGTCTACTCTCCAGTCATTTTAATTACCAATGCCATAGTCATCGGAATAGTCATTCTGTTATGTGCAAATCCAACTGTCCACCTTTCTGTTTTCAAAATGAGTGCAGGGACAGCATTGATGTGCATGCAATACATCTCAAAAGTCTTTGGGCCTGTTGAAAGTATCGGTATGGAAATCCAGACTATCCAGTCTTCTTTGGCAAGTATTCATCGCATCCATCAATTCTTTACCCAGCCCTCTCACACAACACAATACAAAAAGGACATGCACACAGGAAATTCTGTCATTTCCATAAAAAATGTCACTTTTGGCTATGTTGAAGACACAGAAGTACTGCATGATTTTTCTTTGGAGATACAGAAAGGAGAACAAGTCACTTTACAGGGAAGAACAGGTGCGGGTAAGTCCACTCTTTTCAAACTGATACTGGGGCTGTATACTCCAGACAATGGTACAGTACAGGTATTTCAACAAGACCCTGTGACCATTCCCCCTTTACAAAGAAGAGAAATTTTTGGCTATGTAGAACAGTCTTTTCGTCCTGTAAAAGGTACTTTACTGGATCAGATTACTTTATTTGATTCAACCATTTCCATCGAGCAGGTCGAGAAAGCCTGTACTCTTGCAGGCATAGAAAAAACCATCACTTCTCTTCCTCAGCAATTTCATACTCCCTGCAGTCCTGAAATCTTATCTCAGGGACAATGGCAGTTAGTATCTATCGCAAGAGCCATTGTTAAAGATCCCCCATTACTGTTGTTAGATGAAATTACCGCAAGTCTTGACAGTTCCACAGAACACCAGGTGTTACTGGCTTTACAAAACGCCATGAAAAACAGAACTGTACTGTCTATCTCTCACAGAACCACTGCCATCACAGGAAGAGTGGTAGAAATCCTGCCCATAAAAGCCACTTCTCAGGCACAAAAATAGCACCCCAACTTTCCTATACTTTCTTTGTAACAAGGAGAACAATATGAAAGTATATGTAAAAGTTAAAAAAGACGGCAACTCCGGATTAATCCTTGGTCATAGTATCAACTTCCAGAAAGCCATGAACGGATTTGGAGATATGGGATTTGAAGTTATTCCATAGTATTCTCTGGATGAAGTTTATGAGGAAATCACAAGAGAAGACATTGTTGTAGACTATATTCAGCAATGCGAAGAAATATTGCTGAAATTTGGAGTGCCTGCGTCACATGTAGAAGACTATCCTGATTGCCTTAAACCGTTTCTTGGAAGAAAGATCTGGAAAGACACTATCAACTCCATTGCCAAAGATGAAAAGAAATGGTCTGCAGGATGGTTTGTCAAACCAACAGAAGCCAAAGCTTTTACAGGCAAGCGTATTTCTTCCATAAAAGATTTGATTGGCTGTGGATGTTTTGAAAAAGACTATGAAGTGTTATGCAGTGAACCGGTAGAATTCAAAAGAGAATGGAGAGGATTTGTGTATTATGATACCTTCATGGATATACGTCCCTATAAAGGAGATTATCATTACAGCTACGATTCAAATACTGCAGACAATATCCTGAAAGCTTTTATTTCCTGGGAAAACAGGCCTTGTGCCTGTGCCATTGATATCGGTGTAACAGTGGATAACAAAACTTTACTTGTTGAATGCAATGACGGCTACGCCTTAGGTGCTTATGGACTGGAAGATTATAAATATGCAAGATTTCTTTCTGCAAGATGGGCACAGCTCTTGCAAAGAGAAGACCCTTGCGATTTTAGAAAATATGGAGACATGTACCATGCATGATACGATTATTCAAAAACTGCACTCAATTGAGCAAGAAGAAAACATACAGATCTTGCTGGCTGTAGAATCTGGCAGTCGTGCATGGGGATTTGCCTCACCGGATTCAGATTATGATGTACGTTTTATTTACAAAAGAACAGTTCAAGACTATCTGAAACTCAACCCTTATAAAGATACTCTGGAATATCCTGTTGATGCTGTTCTGGATATCAGCGGATGGGATCTTTCCAAAGCATTAAAGCTGATGTACAGCTGCAATCCTTCTTTATGTGAGTGGCTGTCTTCACCGATTGTCTATATTGAAACAGACAGTGCAAGAGAATTACGTTCTTTACTGCACTCGTATCTTGATTGTTCAAAATTGCTCCACCATTATCTGAGTATGGCACGTAAAAATTATACTTCCTATCTGACAAAGGATATGGTGCGTGCAAAAAAATACTTTTATGTATTACGACCTTTACTCTGCTGTAAATGGCTGTTGGAGTATGGTTCTGTTCCACCTGTGGAATTTGCCACACTCATGGAAGCAGAGTTACCAGCAGATCTGAACAATAGTGTAAAACAATTGCTGGATATCAAGATTTCCTCACCCGAGATCAAGCAAATCCCTCAGATTCCACAGGTACATACCTATCTTCTTCAAAGCATGGAAGAAATACAGGAAAAGCTTTCCTGTTTACCACCCCATCAACATATTTCCATAGAGCCATTAAACAATCTGTTTCTAAAAGAAGTGTTCAATACTACAGATTGAAAAAAGCAGGATAAGAACCTATTTCTTATCCTGCTTTACATAGTCAGCCAACAAACTTTCCTGTCCCGCAAGTACATATTCATTGAAATCTTCCATACGCACTATTTCAGGAATATTTTCTTCAGGAAGATACTTCTTCAACTCTTCTCTTATCTCTGCTGTATCCACAATCATGTCATTACGTATCACAATCACTTCAGGATCCAGAATCACCAAATTCGTCAGAATTGCCTTTCCGATAATTTCCTTAATGGAATCTATAGAATACGGATTTATAGCCAGTGGGCGTTCATACTGAAACTGATTTAAGATATGTTTGATTTCACCAGCAAGACCATGTGCTCCACGAACCAGCTTTCCATTAACAATAATTCCCTGTCCGCCAACCAGCCATCCTGAAGGCTGTGACATCAGACAGATATTGTGATATTTTTCCTGATTACTGTACCAGCCATATGCTGCACAGTTCGCGTTATTTTCAATGATTACCGGTATCTGCACACATGTTTCAAAGTGTTTCTGAATATCCAGCATATTCTCTGTGTTTCCCTGCAGATTAATGGAATTAGTTTTAGGAAGATCCAGTTTCCCATCACGAATAACTCCTGGAACCGCGATGCTTAAAGCCGTAAATGGTGCACCTGTGTTCTGACAGATCTGCACATCGACAATATCATCAAGATCCTGCAAAGACAGCGTTTTCTTCAAAGCTTTTCTGTCCAGAGTAATTTTACCATTTTCATAGATTCTGTATCGTATCTGCACTTCAGTATGTGAAGGCGCCACTGCAATTACAAGCATCTTACCTGTATGTTTTTTACAGCAGGTACAATACTGAGACGTATTCTCCTTTTTCTTTTGGAAATAGGCCTCCACTTCCTTCCTGACATATTCCAGGCACCCCACAGCATCATATTTTGCAAATAAAGCAGTTGGAATATTCAACACTGGTTTATCCGAAAGACTCCTCTGCAATCGTTTCTGTTCATATGCCACCTGTGGTGCCACAAGAATGACATCATAATCTTTGGCACCGGCATACACTTCCTGTACACTAACTGCAGAGAAAACATAGTCCATATCTGCCATCCTTGCAGCTTCATTTAATTTCTCCGCAAAGAAAGAAGTAGTCATACCTGCCGTACAACATAAGAGCACTTTTGTTGTCTGCACATACTTCAAAGCTAATAAAGCAGAAACCATTTCATTGAAAAGATCTTTGGAATGTGCCTCCTGTACCGGCTGAAAATGCAGGAAAAATTTAGTGAGATTTGTTTTTCTGCACGTAACACGCAATTCAACTATTTCCGGTTCATTATCCAGATGGTAGAAATTCACTTCTCCCAGACCATATTCCGTATCCACATGTACATGATTTTCATCTACTGCACTTAATGTATATGGTCCTTTCTGAGAGAAAAGCCATTGTTTGAAATTAAAAGATTCAGACATTTTTTCACCCGTTCTTTCGTCATTTACATCTTAACAGTAAAGCCAAATGAAGACAAACCCTTTACACTATATATAAGGAGACAACCACATGTTCATTCAAGGATGTAAACCGGACTGGTCAAACACAGATTCCGATACTTATCTCAGATATATCCCTTTCACAAAACCCTTCATCATCTTTACAATAGAAAACAGCACAGGAAAATCTACATTACCAGAAGCCATGGCCATCGCCAGCGGCTTTAATCCTGAAGGAGGCACAAAAAACTATGCCTTTTCCACTTATGATGATTATTCAGAGTTATAAGATTACAGAAATGTTTCTGAAGAAACTTTTAGAGGAAGCAGAATAAAGGAGTATCTGGCACCATAACAGATACTCCTTTCATTCTTTCAGATCTTCCAGCACATGCCGCATCACCATCAAAGGACTGTACAACAACATCCTTGGTCCGGAATATCTCATCACTTCTTTGATTCTTTCTTTCATCAAAGGTGCATAACACTTTGTTGTACACTTTGAGCAGAAAGTCTTTGTGGCCATATGCGGACAATGTGCAATACGTGCCATGGCATATTCTTCCATCTCCTTACATTCCTCGCAAAGCATTCCATGATCTGTTTTATGCTTTCCATGACAGTATATTTTTATCATCCTGCTGACTGTCTGTTTTTCTTTTTCACGTTTCTTTTCGATGTCCATACGTATCAGCACATCCTTCCGTTTTCTACAGAATACACTGTATCCGCAATACACATAGTGGATTTTCTGTGACTGACTAACAGTACTGCCTTATCCTTACAACAGTCTTTTAAGGACTTTAAAATCACTGCTTCATTTAAGCTGTCCAGATTACTTGTGGGTTCATCCAGCAGTACTAATGGTGCATCATGCAGAAAAGCTCTTGCAATTCCCAGTCTTTGTCTTTCTCCTCCGGATAAAGTTTCTCCCAGTTCTCCTATATTGGTATCATATCCTTCTGGTAAAGACTGTATAAACTCATGTACAGAAGCTTTCTTACAAGCCTCAATCATCTGTTCTTCTGTAGCTTCAGGATTTGCAATCAGCAGGTTCTTACGAATACTTTCATGGAATAACACTGTATCCTGAGTCACAAAGCTTTGATTAGCACGCAAAGATGAAGTGTTGATATCACGTATATTTTCACCAGATATCTCCACAGTTCCCTGATCTGTATCCCAGAATCTCATCAGCAACTTTAACAAGGTAGATTTTCCACTGCCACTTTTTCCAGTAATACCGATAATCCCCTGTTTTGGAACAGACATTGAAAAATCATTAAGAATTTCTTCCTGCTCATAGGCAAACCTGATATGCTCAACTTCTGCACCTGTATACCGAATATCTTCCCCATCTTTCACTTCCTGTACAACAGGCACTTCATCCAGTACATCCAACACTCTGTTACCTGCCGCAATTGTATTTTGCAACCCTGTTCCAAGATTTGCCAAAGCGATCACCGGACCAAAACTGCTCATCAAAGTAATTACAGAAATCACAGCACTTCTTCCATCAACAGAACCGGCCTGCAATAACTTTGATGAAGCAAACACCAACAGAACATCAAACATCAGAAGAATACCACCTGTGACAGCAGCACTGGTACCTGCTTCTCCTTTCAGTTTTCTCTCCTTTTCTGATAAAGAATCTGCATAATCGTAGATTTGCTGCAATCTTTGTTCACCAGCTCCATACTGAATACTTTCCTTAACACCTCGTAAGCTGTCTAATACAAACGCATCCAGTTCGCCAAATTCCCTGCGGAAAGATTCTCCATGGGCCTTACTTCTCTTCGATGCCATCAAAGGTACAAGCACCCCCACTACCACATAAGCAATACAGGCAATGCCTCCCAATACAGGATGAAAACTGCCAATATACACCGTCATAATCACAGACACAATCAGAGCAATACATATCGGACTGATAGTATGTGCATAAAATACTTCCAGCAATTCAATATCTGCTGTAAGAATTGCAATCAGATTACCTTTATCTCTTCCTTCCAGTTTTGCAGGAGCCAGTTTTCTTAAAGCTCCAAACACTTTATCACGTATCAATGCCAGCAGTGTAAAAGCAAGATAATGATTACGATTCTGTTCCAGAAGATGAAACACACCTCTGGCTATGGCAATGACAGGCAACACAAATACAACCGTCTTCAAGGAAGTTCCTGTTAAGGCCATAGCTCCCAATACAGGGATTCCTATAGCACACAAATGACCTGCCACACCCATAGTTACTGCAAGAATCATCGTACCGGTTAATGGTTTTACAAGTTTCAATAAACGCATCATTACGTTCATACTGCTTCTTTTCATCTTACACTGCCTCCTCATACAAACTTTCCAGAGAATGTTGTTCATCCCAGAGTGTCTTATAAGTCCCCTGAGTTTTTATTAATGCTTCATGAGTGCCTGCCTGCACAAGATTTCCATGATCCAGAACATAAATTTTGTCAGATCTGATGACATTGGCAAGTCTATGAGATATCAGCAGAACAGTCTTCTTTCTTTGTGTATCCTTAGCCATGGATAAAATCAGTCCCATCAGATCATTTTCACTTTCCACATCAATGTTAGAAGTAGCTTCATCAAAGATATACACTTTGGAATCATGAAGAATCCCTCTTGCAAGAGCCAGTCTTTGTCTTTGACCGCCGGAAAGATTTGCCCCACCTTCCAAAACTGACATATTCAGCCCTTCTTCACTCGCCATGACAAATGCTTTCAGTTTTACTCGTTCCAGAACCTCCCATAAATCCTCATCAGTTGCCTGTGGATTACCCAAAAGAAGATTCTCTTTTACAGTGCCTTTAAAAAGATAACTGTTATGAGAAATCAGTGTCATGCGCTCCATCACGTCTTTTTCTGATGCCTTGGAAAGCTCTGTACCTCCAATAGTCACACTTCCTGTATAGCCTTTATTTCTGCACATCAGAATACCAGCAATCGTAGATTTACCACATCCCGATTCTCCCACAACGGAAATAAAGGAACCTTCCGGAATATCCATATCTATACCATGGAGTATTTCCTTCTCCTCTGTATATCCAAAGTGCAGATTTCGTAAGGAGATACCGTATGCATCCTGCAGAGAAACATTTCCACTTTCTTCCGGAAGATCCAGAATAGCAAATATCTTATCACTGGCTGTCATCCCATTCATTGCCACATGAAAGAAAGACCCCAGCTGTCGCATAGGCAAAAAGAAATCTGCAGATAAAAGAATAATCACGAGACATCCATTAAAAGTAATATCCTTCTGTACATACCCGTGTACTGCCAGTAAGATTCCAAGAGCCGCTCCACCATAAGCCACAAGGTCCATGACAATGATGGAATTTAACTGCATGGTCAGCACTTTCATAGTAATCTTTCGAAAATGTTCCGCATCTTCATTCATTTGTCTGTGTCTTTCTTCATCTGCCTGATAGATTTTTAAGGTTGTCAATCCCTGCAAATTTTCCAGAAAATGATCAGCAAGCTGTGCATACTGTCCCCAGTAATTCTTTAATAACCTTTTAGCTACTTTCTGTACGATGACAATAGATACGGGAATGAGCGGTACACATACCAGTAATACTACTGCCACTTTGACACTGATGGGACTAACAGCAAAAAACAAAGTGACCGGTGCAAGGAAAGCATAGAAAAACTGTGGCATATACTGACCAAAATAAGTTTCCAGTTGTTCTACACCTTCGCCAGCAAGCTGTACCACTTCAGCAGTAGACACGTGCTCTGTATAAGAAGCACCAAGTTTCAACAATTTTTCATACAACTTCCCTCTGAGTACTTTCTTCACATTTTCAGAAGCATGATAAGAAGCAGTATGCGTTGCTTTGATACACGCAATTCTTATCCCCACTGCCAGCATCATGATGAGAGCACTATATCCAAAGGATATTGTCTGTTGTAGTAACAGACTGTTCAAAAGATAGGCAATAGTATACATCATAACGATATTGCAGCACATTCCAAGCCATTGAAACAGCACATTCATGGCAATATATTTCTTAGATTCCGGCACAATTTCCAACAATCTCTTTTTTATCATATATATGTAAACTCCTTCTAAGGCGATAGTTAGTTAACATGAACTAATCTCAAATACATTAGTACACGCTAACTTATTTGTCAACAATCTTTCCACTCTGTCTGCCTGCACTTGTATTTTTATTTTGTTCCATTACAATAGCTATCATAGTTTCAATTCAAAGAGGTATAACTGCATGTGGAATAAAATGAAATACAAATTACAGAGATTCATGATTGGAAGATATGGTGTAGATACACTGGGTATGCACATTCTATGGTTCTGTGTCGCGCTGAGTTTCCTGAGTCTTCTCTTCAGAAAACAGAGTCTTTTTCTCTATATCCTTCTGGATGTACTTACCTTTTATGAACTGTACAGAACATTTTCAAAAAACTATGGAAAACGCAACAGAGAGAACACACTCTATCTGGATTTTCTTACCAGAGTAAAAAGAAGTTACAAAGTACTCAAAAACAATCTGACAGACAAGCAGTATCACTATTATCTATGTCCTAAATGCGCACAGATGATACGCATTCCAAGAGGCAGAGGAAAAATCACTATTCACTGCCCTAACTGCAGACATTCTTTTGATAAAAAAAGTTAATAAAAACTGTGAAAGCAAAAGGGAACAATTCACTTTTACCTTCACAGTTTTTCATTTGTTATACTACGCATTATTTTTCAAAAACATTGGCAATCACCAATCCTGCCATACCTGCTACAAGCTTCACCACAATAAACCATGTGACACTTTCAGGACACACACCAGCAATAAATCCAAGCTGTCCCCCAAAGACAAAAGCACCACTTAAAGCAAATGCAGCATTCAGGATTTTACCTTTTGTATTCATCTTTTCATATAATGACAACATGGCAACACTCGTCCCTAAAGATAAAATCATCCCCATAACAGAGTACTTATCTATCTTTAGAAACTTACCGATTTTTTCAATCTGAGACGAGAATTTTCTTAATATGATTTCGCAGAATACCAGGGATCCGCAAACGATAATACTCATCTGAAATACTATACGTAGAGCTTCATCTATCAATCTTTCTTCTGTAAATCCCACTCCAAAGAAAAAAGTAAGGCATACAAGGAAAAAGAAAATATAGCCTGCTATCTGCACCACTTGGGAAAACCAGGTCAGTACCCTTATCAAAGTTTGAAAAGACAGAAAAAACAACCCCATCAAAACTGCACAGATAAGAATTACCGGCAGAAAAGACACCAGAAAATGTTCTATCTTCAGTAAAAAACCACACAACATCAACACAGGAACTAATCCAGCTATCCCATAGACAGTGCCCTTCAGATAGTGTGTTAAATCTTCCTTATGCAGCCCATTTAAAAAGATTGGTAATTGAAAACTGATCAGACAACCTAATGTTGAAGTCAAAAGTACTCCACAGAATATAAGAATGCTTTCAGAGTTTGTCATAGATTCCACAATGGAATACCCACCAAGGTCTGGAGCAAGCAAACTGGAAATACTCATTTCCTGATTCACAAAGAAACCGGCATGACCATTCAGAAATGCAATGGCAATACAGTAAAAGCCACCCACACTCATCATAAAATCACCCATTGTGACAATCCCTTTATCAAAAGAGGAAGCTAATCCAAGTCTGTTCTTACATATCTTGTCCAATAAACCTAAAGCTGCAAAACATAATAAAATCAATATAATCGGATTCATTCCTATATATTACGATAAGAGCCAGAAAAAATTAAGAAGAAGTTATACATATACGCTATTCACCAAAAAAGCTC